>CAYOKF010000052.1:0-9296 GCA_964404475.1 uncultured Dehalococcoidaceae bacterium
ACGAATGTTCTTTTGTGAGCTTGTGAAATGAGCGGGCTGTCTGCGAAACGGCAAGATATTGTTGATTGTATCCGGCATTTTCTGGAGGACAGGGGCTATCCGCCGACGGTCAGGGATATTCAGTCTGCCTGCGGGATTAGCTCAACCTCGGTGGTAGACTATCATCTGCGTGTCCTGGAGAGGGAGGGGTACATACGCCGTCATCCTGAGGTGTCACGGGGTATTGAATTAGCCGATAACTCTCCTCGCTCTCTGATGAGAGTTCCGCTGGTTGGGCAGATAGCGGCCGGCAATCCGCTCCCGGTACTGACGCCTGATACCTGGGACATTACCGCTGGTGCTGAGACCATCTCCATAACTAGGGATTTGGTCAGGGGGTTGGATGGTATATATGCTCTGGTGGTTAAGGGCTGGTCTATGGTAGATGCCATGATTGGGGACGGTGATATTGTACTGATGCAGAACGTCAACACGGTAGAGAGCGGTGAGATGGCGGCGGTGTGGCTTAAAGAGGAGAAAGAAGTTACTCTGAAGAAGGTCTATGTTGAGGCAGGGTATGTCCGTTTGCAGCCAGCAAATACGGAAATGGTGCCCATCTACGCCAGTCCCGGTAATATTGAAATTCAGGGCAGGGTGGTGGGTGTAATCCGGCAATTAGTCAGGGATTAATGAAAATCACTTTTCCACTGGCTTTGACTTGATTTGATTTTTTATTGATAATCATTGTAGATTAAGGTAAGACAAGATAGTCATTGCCAGCAAGCGGAGCAGATAGAGAGGGAAAAGTGATATTATCTCGGTTTCAGACAGTGGGGAGGGGCCTTTTTGCCGGGGGGCTGGTATCTTCCAGTGGCGGCAATATGAGTATCCGTATGGGTGACAGTATCATTATTACCCGCCGTGGCAGCATGCTCGATTGTCTGGAGGAACATGATCTAATTGAGACCGGCGTGAGCCGGAACAGCCGCTCGACACCGCTGGCTTCGATAGAGTTACCCGTGCACCGGGCTATTTATCAGGCAACAAAGGCGTTAGCTATTGTGCACGCCCACCCGCCTCATGCGGTGGCTCTTTCTTTGACCGAAACTAAGATTGTGCCCAGTACCGTTGATGGCCTTTCGGCAATAGGCACCGTTCCGGTATTAGGCTGGAATATGGAAGTGAAAGCCGGCTGTCTGGCTGAGGAGATTGCTCAAGCATTAAAGCAGCATAATATCATTATGGTTCATGGGCATGGCAGCTTTGCTACCAGTCAGCTACTTGAGGACGCTTATAACTTCACCACGATACTGGAGGAGAGCTGCCGTATCCTTTGCTTGCTCCGCTCTTTACAGGTAACTCCGGCGGAGAAGTAATTTATTTTTGATAGACAGGAGTGCACCATTTCATGTAATCGGGATTGTTACCCCTGATGACGTTAGAGTATATTTCCTGCAGTTTCCCGGTTATTTCGCCAATTTCGCCGTTGCCTATTTTACGGTGGTCTATTTCTGATACCGGAGTCAGGTGGGCAGCGGTGCCGGTGAGGAAACACTCATCGGCAGTGTAGAGTTCGCTGCGGTCAATCGGCCGGTATATTGTTTCCAAGCCCAGCTCGTTTTTTGCCAGCTCGATAACTGTATTCCGGGTAATGCCAATGAGGATATTGTTGTAGCTGGCTGGCGTCACCAGCGTGCCATCGATGACGAGGAAAATGTTCTCGCCACTTCCTTCCGAGACGTAGCCATCCGGCGAGAGCATAATTGCTTCGTCAAAGCCGTTATTAATGGCCTCGGTTTTGGCCAGCCCGTTATTAACGTAGATTCCGGTAACTTTTATCTGGGGAGGGATTACGTTATCGGGCGGTCTGTGCCAGGAAGAGACGCCACATCTGGCTTTATCCATATCCAGATAGGGGCCCCAGGGGATAACAAGGACCAAAAAATCATCATCCAGGTCGTGCAGGCGCACACCCAGAGCCTCGGAGCTTTTATAAGCCAGGGGACGGATGTAAATGTCTTTCTGAAAGCCACACCTGGCTACCAGGTCGGCAGTTATCTGGCACATCTCATCCACGGAATAGGGCAGGTTAATCATCATCACGCGGCAACCACTGGCCATTCTCTGGTAATGTTCTTTCATGCGGAAGATGTACATCTGCTTCTGTTCGTCGTTCCAGTTGCCTCGAATACCCTCGAAGATACTGGTGCCGTAGTGCAGGGCATGGGTCATGATCCCTATCCTGGCTTCTTCTAAAGGGACAAACTGCTTTTGGAAAAAGGCGTATGATGGCATATGTCCGGTTCTCCTTCTGGCTAATTACCGTCTATTATAGCCAGTACCGGCGGGGAAAACAAGCACGGTGCGGCAGTCAGGCTTGGCCGTCTCAGCGAGCAGTTAGTATATGTATGGCTGAGCTATCGTTGAGTGACCGTCCGGTGTTTATCGAGGTAGAGTAAGAGTGGTATAGTGGAGGAGAGGGGGAATAGATTTGGCAATAGACAGGGCAATAATAGACAAAGCGCAGAGCCTCTTTGACGTTGTTGGTGTGGCTTCCCTGTCTGAGGGAAGTTTGCTCATTCTGGGGCTGTTGACAACACCGCAGCGGGATCTGGATGATTTTTACCGGGATAAGCCGGGGGACTTTCGGCTGCGGGGCTTTGAAACTCACGCCATGCCTGGACTGGAGGCGTTAATCCGCTTTATCCAGGAGCGGGGTGTGGCAGTAGAGCTGTGGGGGCGGTGTGGCTATCCGCGCGGTGATGATTTGAACCTGAAGCAGCAGGCGGTAATCGCTGGATTGGGAAGCTGGGGTAAGAATTCGCTGGTTATCCACCCCGAGTTCGGGCCCTGGCTGCGTTTTATGGGAATGAAAGTAAAGACTTCCCTCACGCCGACGGGCCCAGGTTTTGATGCTCATGAAGAAAACCCTCTGTGCGAGGGTTGTACTGCCTGTATTGATGCCTGCCCGCTGGGTATCCTCGAGCCTTATTACCTGCGGGAGATCTCTAAATGCCGGGCATCTATTTCCTTGTTTCCGGAGATGGGCAGGCTGGAGGCCTGTGATTGCTGTCTGGCGGCTTGCCCTCTTGGAAGGTAGCTAATCATCTTCACCATCTTGGTATTTTCAATACCTCTTTATACCCCTTTTTCAGGCGTTTGGTAACCTCACTCCCATAGACTCTATAGTTTATACTATTTTTCAATCATAACTTCGGTAGCTTTAACTATCGCTGTAGCTTCATCTCCTTCTTTAAGTTTCATTCTTTCAGCTGACCCTTTGCTTATGAGCGCTACAACTTCCATGTATGTCCTTAGATAATCCAAATTCATTGTCAACCACCCATAGATATTATTTATATTGCACTAAGATATTGTTTATAGTAGAATGTTCTGAGGTTATTCTATTATATTTACAGCCAATCTCAACTAGACTTTACTTCCTTCTGAGCGGTCACAGGAGGTGTAATTAAGCGCTGAGTATTTGCTGGACTTCAGGATAGAGTACAAGGTACAGACAATAGAAAGGCGAGGAATCATGAATCAATTGTGGACACCAAGAACGAAAATCATTCTGGCCGGCCTCATTTTTGGGGCGCTTGGTGCCCTGGCTGTGAACTGGGGCAATCCGTCGAATATGGGAATCTGCGTTGCCTGTTTCCTGCGTGACATCGCTGGTGCCATCAATATTCACCAGGCTTCGGTAGTTCAATATCTCAGGCCGGAGATTATGGGCTTCACGCTGGGGGCGTTTGTCACCGCGTTTGCTTTTCGTGAGTGGCGGCCCAGAGGAGGAGCATCACCGATTATCAGGTTTGTGCTCGGCATGCTCGTCATGATTGGCGCCTTGGTATTTCTGGGCTGCCCGATCAGGATGCTGCTTCGTCTTGCCGGTGGTGACCTGAATGGCGTTCCCGCTTTAGCCGGTGTGATATTTGGCGTGCTGGTCGGTATTTTCTTTTTGAAGAGAGGATTTAACTTGGGAAGGGCTGTCAAAATGCGTCCCGTGGCTGGCTGGATAATGCCGGTAATCATGGTGGGGTTACTGCTTCTGGCTATCTTTAATCCCGGGTTTATCACGACCAGTGAAAAAGGTCCCGGCTCAATGTACGTACCGCTGGCGCTTGGGCTGGGTATCGGCTTTCTGCTTGGCTTCATGGCACAGCGGACACGGTTATGTTTCGTTGGTGCCTGGCGTGACATATTTCTGGTGAAGGACTTCCACCTCATCAGTGGTATTGGCGCTTTCTTCATTGCAGCAATAGTCACCAACTACATCGCCGGCAATTTCGGCGCCGAAGGAATTTATCACTGGGGCTTTATGAATCAGCCGGTAGCCCATACTGACCACCTGTGGAATTTCTTTAGCATGGGGCTGCTCGGTTTAGCCGCCACTCAGATCGGTGGCTGCCCGTTGCGCAACCTGATACTTTCTGGAGAAGGCGATACCGATGCCGGCGTAACTGTCCTGGGTTACCTCGCGGGAGCTGCCGTAGCGCACAATTTCCTGCTGGCTTCAAGCCCGACTGGAGTTGGTGCCTGGGGGCCGGTAGCGGTTATCCTGGGCTGGGTCTTCTGTATAGCCATTGGTTTTTTGATGAGAGAAAAAGCGTAAAGGTGATTAAATATGGCATTTCTTAAGAAACAGAATAGAGTGAAATTTGATGGCGGCGGGCTGGTGCTTTTTGACGAGGTTCAGCATGCCATGGCAGTAGAGAAGGTACTTAAATCTGCCGGGTATACCGTGAAGCTGGTAGCTCCTCCGCCGGAGTTGCGCAAGGGGTGTGACCTGGCCGTGGAAATAAACCTGTTCGAGCAGCCCGGCATCGAGCGCGTGCTCAGAGAAAAAGACATGGCCTATGCCAGTATAAACCCGATAAGGATAAAAACGGCGCCTCTTATTGAGGTGGTCAAGGTAACCGATTTTGGCAAATGGGTCATGGTCAAGGCCGGCAATATGAAAATCACCTATGAAAAGGGAAGCGGCGTTATTGTGAACGTTTCCGGCGGGGGCTGCCCCGACATTCCTTACCTCCACGCCGAGCTACTTGATAAACAGCTTGATAAGGCGAAAAGGCCGAAAGAACTGGGCTTTACCCTTTGCTCGCTTAACCTGGAAAGGGCATTTGACGAATGCCTTGCCCTGTATTCGGGAGGTGACGGGAAATGATGCTCATTGCCGGGACAGTACCCATTAAAGATATGCCTCTTACCATGGGAAGTGTCGCCCTTGAAGATGATTTTCTCCTGGTAGACGGTAAAAGGATACCCTGTACGCAGGGAACCGGGGCCATGGTCAGTGCCGCGCTGGCCACTACCAGCTATCTGGGACTTAATGCGCCACATGCCCTGCTCGTGGGTGATATCGGTGAAGGCAAGGGAAGCCGCGAGCTTTACCAGTATTTGATTGACCATATTGCCGAAATTTCACCAAATGTACTGGCGCTGCACTACTGGCTGCCCGATATGGCCCAGACGCGGCAGCTATGCACTGCTATAGAGAAGTGCGAGAAACGACCAATCATGATCGCGGATGCGGCGTCAATGTATTCGGCGAAAGCCGCCGGGCGGGCCGAGTCATTTGACATCTTCACCCCTGATGCTACTGAAATAGCGTTTCTTGCCGACCTGGAGGCGACACACCCAGCCTATATTAACCGGCATTTGTTTGAGGCTGATATATCACATGCTCCTGAACTGGCACGGGTTGCTTATGAAAATCATGGTGCGGCAAAGCTGTTACTGGTCAAGGGAGCGACAGACTATATTATCAGAGACGGTGAAGTATTAGCCACAGTTACCGAGCCGGACGTGCCAACGCTGGAGCCGATAGGGGGCACCGGTGATACCATTACCGGACTGGTCTCAGCCCTTACCTGCGCTGGGCTGGAGCCGCATGAAGCGGCAATAATTGCCGCCAGAGCCAACCGCATGGCCGGGGAATATGCCCGGGTAACCCCGGCTACCAGGGTAAGGCAGGTTATCGCCCAGTTTCCATCTGTGTTTAAAGACTATCTATGTCAGTGGAGCAAAGTCTGCTATGTAAAAGGGGGGGATTAGCATGGTAGAAGTCGACGTTCGGGGTTTTTCCTGTCCTGTACCGGTAGTTCGGACCAAGAAGGCGATGGAGCAGAATCCTAAAGAAATATTAACCATGCTTATTGAAACAGCTGTCTCTAAGGAGAATGTGTCGCGTCTAGCGCAGAGTCAGGGGTATTCTGTCAAAGTCGAGGAAGTATCCGGGGAATATCGTCTTACCCTCACGCCGCCGGGGAAATAAGGAGATAATAGTAGTTCAAGAACTTGACGCACCAGGCCTTAATTGCCCCCCCCGGTGGTGAGAACCAAGAAAGCCCTTTTCATAAAGAGTAAATTGACCAGAAAAGGCATTGAAGAACCTAATTACGAGTGGTCAAGACCCCGACCTGTTCTCTATGCAAAATTTGGTCTCGACTGTTCCAGAGAGAATAGGATAGAACACAGCTATTCGAATAAAGCTCCTACCAAAAGCCGTAAGGATTTTGAGCCATAGGTTAACTTAAGTTAAACTAATTAATAGAGTAAAGAATGTAAGAACGGTGTATTCAAGCGACATAAGGAAATACGACGTTTAACATACAGATATTTATGCTCAATCACAGCGTATGCCTAGGCTTTCTACTCCGATATTATCAGACTAATACTCGACTTCAGTATCTTTTAGGAACTGTAAAATATTTATCACAGTTTCTACATCCCTCCAGCCCTGGCTTCCTTTTTTCTGACGCGCCTTTTCAAGAGCGCTTATGAACCATCCAGGCCGGTCTGATACAAAATGTTTCAAGTCGTCCTGTATAACTGGCCATAGATCCAATATTGTGCGTCGATGATTCCCCATCACAACTCACCTCCACAATAAAGATTAATAAAACATGTTATCATATTACTATGGGTAGTAAATTGTTTCAAAATTATCATGAAAATACTTGACAAAAAGGATTAAAAGCATTATAAAATTACCTGCTGAACGTACCACGTAGTAAAGGTGCTCGTTATCCTGGTAATTTAATTGTGGTGTGCGGCGATGTTTGGGATAAGGTCACCGAATTACTTAACCGGGCGTTTAATTTTAGCTACTGAAACACAACCCAGATAAATAGTAGAAGATGCCGGTCGGAATTAAGGCTGGCATCTTTTTTATTGCATATAATTATGTTTTATGCCCTTTGGTGACTGGGAAGCGGGAATAGCTTTAAAAATAATAATAGAAAAGAATTCAAGGAGGTCAGCATGACAATGGAAAGGTGGAGGCCTACAGGTGGATTAACTCCGTGGAGCCCATTCAGAGAACTCGAGGAGATGGAGCGGCGCTTCAATGAAGTCTTCGGACACTCATTGCTGCCTTCAATCTGGCGGCGTCTACCCATGGAGCAGATGAACTGGGCACCAGCCATAGATGTCTTTGAGAGAGGCGATAAGCTCGTGGTGAAAGCCGAGGTACCCGGCATGAAAGAAGACGATATACACGTCTCTGTGGAAGGCGATACGCTGACTATCAGGGGTGAGAAAAGGACCGAGTCAGAGGTAAAGAACGAAGACTATTATCGCTGCGAGCGTTCCTATGGCAGTTTCCTCCGCTCAGTCGCCTTGCCTTCAACCGTGGACGCCAGCAAGATTGAAGCTGACTATGAAGACGGCGTACTGGAAGTGACTCTACCCAAAAAAGCCGAGGTGAAACCAAAGAAGGTTGCAGTCAAAAAGAAGGAGAAGGCCAGTAAACAGCCCGCTAAGTCCAAGTAATGCTGCCCCGCTTCCCAGGCACCAAGGCAGAAGGAAAAAACGTATAATGAGGCAAGCAATGACCACGACAAGTGGAAATGAGAAAAGGGGTATCAGGAGACAGATAAAATCTTGGTAAAACAGGCAGAATCAAAGACATTGTAAGCTCCAAGGCTGGTTAGGCCCCATCTGATGAACCGACTACCAGCTCCTGAGACTATACTAAGTATGGTTACGACTTAACAAGTGGTATCACTATGGGGGGCAGGTCAAACCCCTACAAAAATATCACAGGATTTAACAGATAAATGTTAGGAACCTGTTAAGTTTTAATTGTGCCATGCTATCGCTCTTAATTGTTATTGCTTTTAAAGAAACCGTTTAATAGTCTATGGTGGTTACTCCCCGGGTAGGCGGTTAGGATATCTCTCTTCATAGGGTTTAGACAGGTCGGGCCACCATTCCTTGGGAACAGGTTTCTTAAAGGCTTTCATTCTACCGTTTTCCTCTTTCAGCAGCACCCAGGCCAGCCAGTTGGGGTCGTCCCGTCGCGGGTAGTCCTCGCGGTAGTGGCAGCCCCGGCTCTCCGTTCTGAGCAGGGAAGCTCTAAGCCGCATCTCGGCATTGAGAATCATATTCTTCGTTTCGTGGGCGAGGCGGAGTTCGTGGGGGTCATGGGCAAAGAGCATCGGTGCCGTATGGTCTCTGAGGAACTCGACTATGGTTAGCGCCGCCTGCAGGCGGTCTTCTTTCTTGATATACAGAACGAAGTACGGTATCACGGTGTTCTGGAGCACCTGCGTGACCCATCTTGGGCTGAAGCCGCCCTTGCGTTCTGTAGGTGCAAATATAATCTCCTTTAGTCTGGCCAGTTCTTTATCATCTATTGATGGCTTAGCTGCCTGTTTGGCGTATTCGGCGGCGGCTACTCCCGCCCTGGTACCGGTAACCGAAGCACCAGCGAGAGCGCATCCACCGGCACCATAGACAGCACCCATCTGCATGGTGCCAAGGGAGTCGCCGGCGGCATAAAGACCGGGAAGGCTGGTGGTGCAGTCGGTGTCAGCAGGCCAGATGCCTTCGGCTTTGTGCACCGACATTCCCGAAGCAGCCCCGCCTATCACAACGGATTTCTTGCCATTGCAATGGCTTTGTAAGTCATCGCCCCTATTAACGCCCCGCTTGTATTTAGCATTAGATCCAGAATTTGCGAGCTTCTGCTTGGTATCCACCCCTGAGCAACTTCAATGATCAAGCTTAATGTAAAACATAAAACGACTGTGACTAAAATGACTCGTTTCTTAAAAATTCCGCCAAATTGAATGAAAGTAGCAGACAGGATAAAACCCAACGGCATAAATCCTACTAAATTAATAACAAAATCTTGAATAAAACTTTTGTTTAACTTTAGATCAATGCCCCAGGGTGGAGCTAAAATTTTCTTTTTTAAAATATGCATCCGCGTTGGTATTTTTAGATCGTGATTTCCATTTGCATGATCAATCGCCATTTCACCTTTTTTTTCATCAAAAAAATATAGCAAGAAAGGGTTCTCTGGC
>CAYOKF010000053.1:0-9273 GCA_964404475.1 uncultured Dehalococcoidaceae bacterium
CCTGCCTGAGGGCCAGCACCTAGGTATGTATATAGCTTTTCTGCACTATTCCGGTTAGATTAATCCGGGCGAGGATATCAGCTATTTTCTTCCCGGAGTTGCCGCTGCCATAGATATATTCCGGCGGGTCATACTTGCCGTGCTTGACGCTGTCTAAAATCGCTTGCCTGATTTCTTCGCTGTCATAACCCACATCGACAACGTTACTGCCCCTTTCCCGCCCGCTCTGCCTCGTCCCGATATTTACCGCCGGGGTGCCGAAGTAGCATGACTCGCGAATACCGCTGCTGGAATTACCGACGATACAGGCGCAATGCGCCAGCAAACGAGTGTAATCCTCAAACGGGATATGCTTGAATTTATTCACATGCTCAATCCCGTCACCGGACTCAAACATCCTTATCTCCCGGAGCATATCCTTGGAGCCGGCATCTACGTTGGGATACAGCATTATCGTCTGTATTTTCACCTGTGCAACCGCCTGCAAAGTCTCACGTATCTGCTCCCGGGCAAACTCGTACTCGGTGGTTACCGGGTGCTGCACCATAATCAAAAATGGTTCCGCCGGATTCATTTTATATTTGTTACAGATCGTCTCCCTGGGGCCGATATCCACTGCCAGGATTATATCCACAGAAGGGCACCCCACGTTAAACACCATCTCCGGCTTCTCGCCCATCCTGATTATCCGCTCGGCGCTTTGCGCCGTGGAGGGTAGATGGACATGAGCAAATTTGGTGATGGCATGGCGTATGCTCTCATCTACCGTGCCGGTTAGCTCGCCCCCCTGGATGTGGGCGATGGGGATATTCATCAGGGCGGCTGAGGTGGCGGCACCCAGGGCGTCAAAGCGGTCACCCACGATAAGGACTATATCCGGCTGATACCAGTCAAGAATGGTCGGCATCTCCAGGCTGCATAAACCGACCGATTTAGCCATGGAAACGAGGTCCTCACCGGCCGCCACTGTCCGGGCGACCGTATTTACCGTAAAGCCGTCGGCCTTGATCACCTCAACCGTCCTGCCGAAGTCGTCAAGAAGGTGGGAAGCCGTGACAATCAGTACCAACTCCAGTTCAGGGTGTTCCTGAATTGCCTTCATCACCGATTTAAGGCGGCTGTACTCGGACCGGTTCCCGGTAATGACACATATCTTTCTCATTGCAGATCGCTCCAATTGATTAATGTATTCGCCCTGATATCTTCTCTAGCCCTCATGCCGATAACCCGGTAAAGGTCTTTGGCGGGTATGCCTCCACCGGGACGCTTCACCCACACCATGCTCTCTCCTATGACCGTACCCGCGGGTATATCTACCAGCGAGACAACGCTTTCCCGCGCCATCTTCTGTATGGGCAGCTCACCTTCGGTAACTCTTTTCACCGAACCCATAGCTTTTTCCACGGCTCTGACACCCCTGACCAGCTCCGCCAGTTCTTCCGGAGTAATGGAACTCTTCTGGTCAGGACCGGGCAAATCCCTGTCCAGCGTAAAGTGCTTTTCAATGAGGCAGGCACCTAACGCCACCGAGGCCAAGGCAACGTAAATGCCTGTAGAATGGTCAGACAGGCCAACAGGCACGACAAACCTTTCCCTGAGGTGCCCCATTACGTTCAGGTTTATATCTTCGTAGTTTGTCGGGTAGGTTGACGTGCAGTGTAGCAGCATAAAACCACAGCCCAACTTCTTGAGAAAATTGACGCTTCCTTCAATTTCCTCAAGCGTGCTCATACCCGTGGAAATGATAACCGGCTTCTTCTTACCGGCAACGTGCTCCAGCAACGGCAGGTTGGTCATCTCCCCGGAGCCGATTTTATAGGCAACAACCCCTATTTCCTCCAGCAGGTCGGCGGCCTCCCGGCTGAACGGCGTGGACAGAAACAGGATACCCTTGCCGGCAGCATACTCCATGAGTTCTATGTGGTCTTGTCTGGACAGCTCTACCCTCTTTAGCAAGTCAAAGAGGGGCTCGCCCACATAGTCGGCGGTGACGGTATTTTGCATCATCTCTTTCTCGGGTATATGGGTCTGGAACTTAACGGCATCAGCGCCGGCTTCGGCGGCGGCAGCCACCAGCTTTTTAGCCAGGTCAAGATCGCCGTTGTGGTTAATGCCCGCTTCGGCGATAATATAGCAGGGATAACCAACCCCCACCAGCCTGCCCCCGATTTGCAGCGGCTTCATCTGCTGAACTTCCAATCTTCCCCCTATCGGCTCCGGCTGCTTATGATTTGCTCGCACAGCCAGAAGTCGTACTCAGTGTCAATCTCCGGAGAAGCCTCCTCCGCCATTACGTATAATCCGATCCTTCCCCCCAGGTGATTATGCTCACCCATTAGAACGTTTTGCCTTGTTATGTAGATAGCGCCATTTTCCCGGTATTCAAGCTCACTGTCCTGCCGCCTCGGCCGGTTCCTGAAGTCATAGTTTACCGGGTAAGGCTGATTCTCACGGAATCTCCAGACGAAGGCGTGAGACGGGCACACACTCAGCAATGAATCATATCCGTCCCGGAAAAACATCTCCAGGGCCTCGTCAATATGCCGGCTGTTCCGCAACGGCGAGGTAGGCTGCAGCAGAGCGATAACGTCAGCCTGGTAGCCCTCATTTTCTGACAGATACCTCACCACATGCTGTGAGGCTTCGATAGTCGGCGAGGTGTCCGTGGCCAGCTCGGCCGGCCTCATGATAACCCCGGCGCCATAGCTCCGGGCTACCCCGGCGATTTCTTCATCATCAGTGGAGAGAACCACCCGGGCAAGGTGATTGCTGCCCAGGGCGGCGGCAATGGTATAGGCAATCAGCGGTTTTCCCGCCAGCAGCCTGATATTTTTACGCGGAATGCTTTTCGAGCCGCCTCGTGCCGGAATTATGGCTATGGTGTTTGGTTTCTGGCTCATAAAACCTCAGAGTGAGCACGGGTTTCCAGTAGACCGAACTTACGACCTGTGTTCTTTATACCATTCGATTGTTTTCGCCAGCCCCTCTCTGAAGCTGGTGCCGGCTTCAAAGCCGAACTCTTGCTTCGCCTTGCTTACATCCAGCATCCGCCTGGGCTGGCCGTCCGGCCTGGTGATATCCCACTCTATCTCGCCGTCAAAACCGGTGAGCTCACATATCAACTCAACAAGTTCCCTGATTGAAATTTCAAAGCCAGCCCCAAGGTTGACCGGGTCACTTTTATTGTATTTCTCCGCAGCTAATATAATGCCTCGGGCCGCATCCTCTGCGTAGAGAAACTCGCGGGTAGCTTTGCCCGTGCCCCAGACCACGATGCGCCCCTCGCCGCTATCCCTGGCATCAAACACCTTTTTGATCAGGGCGGGAATCACGTGCGAACTCCCGGGGTTAAAGTTATCACCCGGGCCGTAGAGATTGGCCGGCAGTAAAAAGATGGAATTAAAACCGTACTGCTGCCGGTAGGCTTGAGATTGAGCCAGAAGCATCTTCTTGGCCAGTCCGTAAGGGGCATTGGTTTCCTCCGGATAACCGTTCCAGATATCGTCTTCCCTGAAGGGAACGGGGGTGAATTTCGGATAGGCACACACCGTACCGAGGGCGACAAACTTCTCCAGATTTAAGAGCCTGCCCTGCTCAATCAACTGTACCCCCATCATCAGGTTATCGTAGAAGAATTTTCCGGGGTTCTCACTATTGGCGCCTATCCCGCCAACGACAGCAGCCAGGTGGATGACAATATCCGGCCTGGCATCACGGTATAGCCTCTTCACCGCCTCATTATCGACGAGATTATATTCCTGACTTCTCGGCACAAAGATATCCCGGCACCCCAGCCGCTCAAGCTCCCGCACTACATAGGTCCCCAGGAAACCGGCGCCACCCGTTACCGTAATTCTCTTCCCGGCCAGCCCGCTCATTCAATCCCCCGGAAAGTGTGGCTCAACAGGGCGCTATCTACGGTGTTTAATCCGTGCTTTTGAAGAATTTTTTCACCCTCGCCGGGCGGAGTCAACCCTGCTGCCTGCATATCGGCATCAACCATAATTCTAACCAGTTCCTTAAAAGTGATTTTAGGGCTCCAGCCAAACTCTCTCCTGGCTTTACTGGCATCGGCGATAAGTTCGACTACCTCCGTAGGCCTCAGATACCTTTTATCTATCCTGACATGCTCTTTCAAGTCCAGGCCGGCATAAGCGAAGGCCTCCTGCAGAAATTCCTCCACGGAGTGCGTCTCTCCCGTGCCGATAACATAGTCGTCCGGCTTTTCCTGCTGGAGCATCCGCCACATGGCTTCGACATATTCGGGGGCATAGCCCCAGTCCCGTTTTGCCTTCAGGTTTCCCAGGTAGAGGTATTGCTCCTTTTTAGCCAGAATCTCGGCAATGGCGCGGGTTATCTTCCTGGTAACGAAGGTCTGGCCCCGGCGCGGCGATTCATGGTTGAACAATATGCCGTTGCAAGCAAAAAGACCGTATCCCTCACGGTAGTTCGCCGCCATCCAGTAGGCATAGAGCTTGGCGGCGGCATAGGGACTCCTTGGTTGAAAGGGGGTTTGCTCACTCTGCGGGGCCGGTGCTCCACCAAACATCTCGCTGCTGGAAGCCTGATAATACCTGGCTTTTACCCCGCTCTTTCTTACGGCTTCAAGAATTCTGGTAGTGCCCAGCCCGGTTATATCTCCGGTATAGTCCGGCATATCAAAGCTGACCCTGACATGGCTCTGGGCTCCCAGGTGGTAAATTTCATCTGGTTTTATATCGTAGAGTAAATTCGTTATATGACTACCGTCAGAGAGGTCACCATAGTGGAGAAACAGGCGGGCATCCGCCTGGTGAGGGTCCACATACAGATGGTCTATGCGCGACGTGCTGAAGGTGCTCGCCCGCCGAATGAGCCCGTGAACTTCATACCCCTTGGAGAGCAACAGCTCTGCCAGATAGGAACCATCCTGACCGGTAATACCCGTGATAAAGGCTTTCTTCATCCCAGTTCTTCCTTTTCTGAGACTCCAGAGGCTGGCTGGTAGATTACGTCTCTTTCCGCTTTACTCCTGACTAATGATAAGCCGAGCACCTGTGTTTGTCAACGTGTTTACCCTCAACCTAAAAAACCCGGCCTTGATGAGACGCTAATAATATTATCCGGTCATTGGCCGCAGACAGGTAATGATGACATACTCCGGGCAACTGTTGGGGCGATGAAACAGGGACTGAATGGTGGGCGGTAGAGGATTTGAACCTCTGACCTCTGCGATGTCAACGCAGCGCTCTAACCAACTGAGCTAACCGCCCGCTACCAAGTTATTCTACTAAATGCCTTGTTCGCAGTCAACACTCCTTGCCATCGCCACAGAATCAACTCAATATATACCGGTGGGTGAAATCCGGTCTTATAGTATGTTAAAATGTCGCCCGAAGGTTCGGGCAGTTTCCCGGCAAAAGTATTGGAGGTTACGATGAGTGTTCTGAAGGGTCTGGCGTTAGGTCTGTTGAGTTTTCTCCTTTTCCTTTCTCTGGCTGTCTTCGGTCTGGTCTTTACCTTGAACAGTACCCTGCTTAACCCGGAGTTCATAGCCAATCAGGTAAACAAGCTTGATTTGTCTGCAACGACCAGAGAAATCGCCGGGGAACAGATTAGCGGGCAGCTACCGCCGGAGGCGGTGTTTCTGGAGGAAGCTGTCTATACCGCTATCGACAATTATGAGCCGCTGATAAAGGAACAGGTTAACAATGCCACCCATGATTTCTATGACTTCCTGCTCGGTAAGAGCGAACGCCTGACCATTACCGTATCACTGGAACCGTTACGGGAAAACCTGGAAGAAGACCTGAAGCAAACCTTCCTGCAAAATCTACCCCCGGAAACCGCCGGCCTACCGCCGGAAATGATTGACTCCTATTTTAACCAGTATTATCAGCAATTTGCCATGCTAATACCTCTGGAGTTTGAGCTTGATGAGAGTCTTATTCCCCCTGATGTTATGACGCAGCTTACGCAGGCAAGACAGTACATCAGCTATGCGCAGACTGTCTACTATGCCCTGATTGGCTTCATGGTGCTGCTTATTGCGTTGATTATACTTATCCACCGTGACGTCAGGAAGAGCACCCGTGACCTGGGCATAACCCTCCTGCTCTACGGTGCTATCGAGTTCGCCGGTGTCTTCCTTGCCCGGAACTTCATGCCTTCAGGCCTGCCACTGCATCAGATACCATCATCACTTCAGACATGGGTACTGGGTCTAACCAGTGACCTGCTGGCGCCGCTGCAGACTTTCAGTATCGGAGTAATGGCCGCCGGGGTTGTCCTGCTTGTTGTCTCATTTGTTTATAAGCCGCGTGCGGCGGAGGAGTAGATAGCCGCCCACCCCACCCAGAGCCACCGCCCCCACCACCGTGGCCAGGGCGCAGAACCTGGCGGCATCATACCAGAAGCCACCGGGGAAGAGCATGATAAGATAATCATGTGTGGGGTCAAGCTGCCAGAGCTCATTGCTGAAGCTGATGAGATGGAACTGCCGGAAGAGCTGGTCAAAGTTCAGCAGTATTGCCAGCCCCAGTATCAACATCAGACCCAGAGTAAGGCTGCCGCCGCCAATCAGCCCCCACGCCAGCCGCCCCGGTTGTCTCCGCCAGACAAGGCTGAGTATGGTATAACCCAGGGCATAGACCAGCGCTCCCAGTAACACGCAGTAGTCAAGGCGAAACAGCCCCTTAACATCCCGGAGGTGGGCTATCTCCCGCTGCTTAAATAACTCAAGGGGCTGGCCGTCCTTGATTACGATTAGATTGATGTATTCTTCATCGGAATTGAAATAATCAATCAGACCTTCAGCTGCCTTGGCTAGCTCGGTACCGGGCAGTCCGGTGGTACGGCTGACATCATATTTCTCAAAGCCGTACTGATACAGCCAGAGGCTGTTTACCGCCCCGGCAATACTTGCTGCCAGCAGCAGCGCCGGCAGGCACAGGATAAAGAGCAATTTAGCCAAAAACCATAGAATTCTCAAGATTTCCCCCAATAATTTCTTTTCAAATTCTACCTTATTACACCTGAGAAAAATACCCCCGCCATCCATGCTGTGTTATAATTATGCAGGCCTATGTTTACACATCTCCATGTCCATACCGAATACAGCTTGCTCGACGGGATGTGTCGCATCCCGCAGCTGGTGTCGCGGGCCAAAGAAATGGGTATGGACAGCCTGGCCATTACCGACCACGGTACCATGTACGGCGTGATCGAGTTCTATGACGCGGCCAGAGAAGCCGGCATTAAGCCCATCATCGGCTGTGAAGTTTATGTGGCGGAGGAAAGCCGTTTCAATCACAATGCCGGAGGTAAAAACAATTACCACCTCGTCCTCCTCGCTAAAAACCAGACCGGTTATCAGAACCTCATTCAGCTAACCACCAAAGCGCACCTTGATGGTTTTTACTATAAGCCGAGAGTAGACAGAGAATTGCTGCGCCAGCACCAGAAGGGTCTAATTGCCCTCAGTGCCTGTATCAGCGGAGAGATTCCTAATCTAATCCTGAACCACCGCTTCCAGGAGGCGAGGGAGACGGCACTATGGTACAAAGAGACATTCGGTGATTTCTATCTGGAAATTATGAGGCACCCCTTGCGGGAGCTGGAGCAAATCAACCCGGTGCTCGTTTCTCTGAGCAGTGAACTGGATATACCTCTGGTGGCCACCAATGATGTGCACTACACCAACCGCGAGGACGCTACCGCTCATGACCTGCTACTGTGCATTGGCACCAACTCATCTATCCACGATGAAAAGAGATTCAAGATGGCCGGAGACTTCTTTTACCTCAGAAGTCCGCAGGAGATGGCGGAGCTATACCAGGACCTCCCCCAGGCAATTGAAAATACCGGACATATCGCCGGAATGTGCAACCTTGAGCTGGACTTCGGGCGCCTCCACCTGCCGCAGATAGAGCTGCCGGAGGGAAAAACTGCTGACCAGTTCCTTGCCGGACTCTGTAAGGAAAATTTGCGCCACTACTACCCGCAGCTTACCACAGAGATAGAACAGCGGCTTGACTATGAACTGGAAGTAATCAAGCAGACCCAGTTTGCCAGCTACTTCCTTGTTGTCTGGGATATCATCACTTTCACGAAAAAGGAGGGCATTCTCTTTGGTGTCAGGGGTAGCGCCGCTGCCAGCATTGTGCTCTATTGTCTGGGTATCACGCAGATTGACCCTATTGCCACTAGCCTGGTCTTTGAGCGCTTCCTGAACTTTGAGCGTAAGGAGATGCCGGATATTGACCTTGATTTCCAGGATGACCGCCGTGACGAGGTTATCTCTTACGTATCTCAGAAATACGGGCAGGACCATGTGGCCCAGATCATTACCTTCGGCACACTGGGAGCCAAGGCAGCCATCCGTGATGTGGGACGGGCAATGGGCATGCCTTATGGCGCCGTTGACCAGGTCGCCCGTCTGGTGCCCAATGCCCCGGGCATGACCCTAGAACGTGCCCTGGCGGAGAACAGTGAACTCAAAAAAATATGCCAGGAAGATGAAATAGTGCGCAATCTGGTTAACTCGGCGCGCAAGGTGGAGGGCATCGCCCGGCATGCCAGCACGCACGCCGCCGGGGTGGTTATTTCCAGGGAACCTCTGGCCCGCTACGTCCCGCTGCAGCGGAGCAGCCGCGCCAATGGTGATGAAGCGGTGATGACCCAGTTTGCCATGGGGGATATTGCCCGCATCGGCTTGTTGAAGATGGACTTTCTCGGGCTGGCTAATTTGACCATTCTGGGAAGGGCCAAAGACATAATCCGCCAGAATCACGGCATTGATATTGACCTGCATAGCATACCCATGGACGACCAGCAGACATTTAACCTGCTTTCTTCCGGGGAAACGGCCGGGGTTTTTCAGCTGGAAGGAGCTGGCATGCGCCGCTATATCCGGGAGCTCAAGCCATCCGCCTTCAGTGATATTGCGGCTATGGTAGCCCTGTACCGTCCCGGCCCTATGGAGCATATCCCCACCTTTATCAAGGCCAAACACGGCCTGGAGCCCATCCGCTATCCCCACCCGGCACTGGCCAGTATCCTTGAAGAAACATACGGAGTGATCGTCTATCAGGACCAGGTGCTGTTTATTGTGCAGGCTTTCGCCGGTTACAGCCTGGGGCAGGCGGATATCTTCCGCAAGGCGATGGGGAAAAAAATACCGGAGGTAATGCAGAAAGAAAGACGCAACTTCATCGCCGGAGCGAAAAAGAAGGGGTTCTCAACGGAACTGGCCGACGAGGTCTTTGCCCTGATTGAGCCCTTCGCCGGCTATGC
>CAYOKF010000054.1:0-9229 GCA_964404475.1 uncultured Dehalococcoidaceae bacterium
TTTCCCGTTAAATGGGTGACGCCACCACTGCTGGTGATTGCGCTATTGGTCTCAGCAACGGCGGCTACCATGCCTGACGACAAACTCCACGTGAGTTTCCTGGATGTCGGCCAGGGGGATGCCATCATGATTCACCAAGGAACACAGCAGGTGCTGGTTGACGGTGGCCCCAGCCCCCAGGCGATAAACCTGGAGCTGAGTGACAAAATGCCTTTCTGGGATAGGACCATTGAGCTACTGGTGCTAACGCACCCCCACCATGACCACCTCGCCGGCCTTGTGGAAGTGCTGCAACGATTCCGTGTGGAGCAGGTGCTTTCCGCAGATCTGGACAGCGATTCCCCGTTATATGCCCAGTGGCAGCGACTTATCACGGAAAAGAAGATTAAATACACAGTAGCCCGGGCCGGTCAACAGATTTATCTGGACCACGGCACAGTCGTCCAGGTACTCAACCCCCCAGCAGATCCTTTTACCGCCACCGGCTCAGACCTGGACAACAACAGTGTCGTACTGCGACTGAGCATGGATAATATCAGCTTTTTGCTCGCCGCCGATATCATGAGGGAGGCCGAATGGGAGCTTATCCGGCAGCGGGCCAGGCTAAACAGCACCATCCTCAAGGTGCCCCACCACGGCTCGGCCACTTCCACCTCCCCAGAATTCCTGACAGTAGTCAACCCACAGCTTGCTGTCATCTCCGCCGGCGCTGATAACAAACTCGGTCACCCCAGCGAAGAGGTGTTAATCAGGCTACAGGAGAAAATAGGCCCGGTTAACATCTACCGGACTGATAAACACGGCACTATCGAATTCATCACCGACGGAGAGAGGTTGCGGGTGGAGACAGCGAAACCGGTCAGATAGCCGGGGCAGTACGGCAATAACGACGAAAATTGGCGGAACCGAGATAAATAGGCTATAATTGGGATTAAGTTTGCCTGAGGAGCTTTGCTTAAATGAAATCCTTTTTACGCGAGTTTCTGATGACGATCATCATTGCCGCCATCATTGTCTTCGCTTTCCAGTTTTCCCTGCAGACCTTTATCGTGGTTATGAGCAGCATGGAGCCCAGCTTTCACGATGGACAACGCTTGCTGGTCAATAAAGCTGTCTACCATTTTGACGAACCGGAAAGGGGCGACGTAGTCGTCTTTAAAGCGCCGAACGGAAGAAAGGGCGACTATATCAAGCGGGTTATTGCGCTGCCCGGTGACATTGTGGAGATAAAAGACAGTGAGGTCTATATTAACGACTCGGCACTGGATGAACCCTACATTATGAACCCACCGCAATACACCCTGGAAGCACAGGAAGTCCCGAAAAATCAATACTTCGTCCTGGGGGATAACCGCAATAACAGCGATGACTCCCATCATGGCTGGTTTGTGCCGCGGGAAGACATAATCGGTAAGGCCTGGCTCTCCATCTGGCCCCCAAGCGTATGGCAGGTAGTCCCGGACTACCCGTTAAATGAAGCACTGACCGGCTCTTAAGGACAGTTTCCAGAGCACATAACGCGTGAAATTGAAGAAAGGTAGCCAAGACCAGCTTGACAGATAACGTAGAAGAAATCTTTGAGAAAGCCGGGGCAGTATTGAAGGGGCACTTTCTGCTTGCCTCCGGCCGGCACTCCCCCGTTTACTGGGAGAAATTCCAGGTTCTGCAGTTCCCCCGCTATACCGAGCAACTTTGCGGCCTGATTGCCCGCCACTTCGGTGACAAAGAAATAGCGGTAGTCGCCGGTCCCACTACCGGCGGCATCATCCTGGCTCACGAGACCGCCCGCCAGATGGGAGTCCGCAGCATCTTTGCCGAAAAGGAAAGCAGCGGCGAAAGAAGCTTCCGGCGCGGCTTTAACCTCAATCCCGGCGAGCGGGTACTCATCGTTGATGACATCCTCACCACCGGCGGCTCGATAAATGAGGTCCTGGCCGCCGTCAACAAACTGGGGGGGGAAGTGGCCGGTATTGGTGTCCTGGTTGACCGCTCGGAACAGCAAATAGACTTTGGCGCGCCCCTGTTCAGCTGTCTCCGTTCTCAAACGATCACCTACACACCTGATAACTGCCCTCTATGCGCTGCCCGCATTCCTCTGGTCAAACCGGGTAGCAGCCAGAATAAACCAGGGTAAAGTTCATCTCCGGTCAAGGGGAGGTTTATCATGGAAACCGCAGCCGTAGTGGCCATAACTACCATTGCCATCATTCTTTCAATTTTCGTCGCTTACAACCTCGCCCGATTGAAGTATGAAAGAAAGTACCGGGAATGGCAACAGGCTGAGGAACTGAGCTGGCAGGAAGAAATAGCCAAAGCGTGCCAGACGGCGGTTACCCAGAGCCGGGCGGTGCTGGGCGGCAAATTCACCGAGCAGATGGCGCCTTACCTGCCCGAGTTTAATTATGACCCCACCGAAGCCCGCTTTATCGGCAGTCCTATCGACTTCATCGTCTTCCCCGGCATGTCACAGGGTGAACCCCGGGAAATAGTCATCATGGAAATAAAAAGCGGTAAAAGCCAGCTTACTTCCGTCGAGAGGAAGATCCGCCAGCTGGTGGAAGACGGTATGGTACGGTGGGAACTTATACAGAAACCGAACAAAGAGGTTGTTTAAGGGAGCATTACGTCCTGCCGAATTCCCGGGCCAGCTGCCCGGAGCTGAGGTGAATCATGGTGGGTCTACCATGCGGGCAGGTGTGCGGATTGTCTGTCTGCTCCAGCTGGCGTACCAGCTCCCGCATTTCATCTTCAGTCAGTGACTGCCCGGATCTTATTCCGCCGTGACAGGCGACAGTTACGGCTATCTTTTCCTCCCGGTCAGTTCCACCCCCGCTAACCAGAGAGTCCAGCAGTTCCCGTAACAACCCGGACCAGTCGGCATTAGCCAGCAGGTTGGGTACCGCCCGTACCAGATAAGTACGCTCACCAAAGGACTCCAGAGAAAAGCCGAATTCCGCCAGGCTACGGTAGCATAACTTTAAGACTTCCTCCTGACGGGGACTCACCTCAAAAGTGACTGGCTCGAGCAGGCCCTGAACCTCCAATTCCTGCCGCGACCGCTGGCGCTTTATCTGCTCAAAACGGACTCTCTCGTGGGCGGCATGCTGGTCAATAAGGTAAAGCCCGTCCGGCCCCTCGGCAACAATGTAGCTGTTCAGTACCTGGCCCATTACGCGCAGCACCGGTAAGGATTTAGCGAAGAGCGTAAGAGGCTGCGGCGGCTGGTGAACCGGGCGTTTATCCACCGGAGCCGGTGCCGATGATACGGAACCTCTGGCTAACCGTGCGGCATAGCGGGTCTCCACCTCTTCTATCCCCGGCACCACCATCTGTGCCACGAGAGCTTTGCGAACCGCCCTCTGCACGGCAGTGAAGACCGCCGGCTCATTGCGGAATTTCACCTCACTCTTGGCGGGATGAATATTAACGTCCACCTCCGCCGGCGGCACCGAGATATTGAGCACCGCCACCGGATGCCTGCCCACCATCAGCAGCCCGTGATAAGCTTCTTCCACCGCCCGCGCCAGCAGCCGGCTGCTTACCCAGCGGCGGTTGATAAAGAGGCTGAGGTAACCCCGCCCGGAGCGGCTTACTGATGGGGAACTGACCATACCGGTGACCACCAGGGAATCGCCCCCGCTCTCCCAACCATCAGTCGCTTCACCCACCGCCAGCATGCTGGCGGTTACTTCGGTGCCGTAAACCTCAAGCACGCTGTCGAGCAACCGGCCACGCCCGGCTGTCTTTAACCCCGGTTTACCCTCAATGAATGAATTGAATCTGACCTCAGGATAGGCAAGCGCATACTGACTGACCACATTGGCGATATGACTGTTTTCCGTAGCTGCCGACTTAAGAAACTTCAACCTCGCCGGTACCTTGCCGAAGAGATTTCTTACCGTTACCGTGGTGCCACAGGCACGGCCCTGGTTTTCCCGCTTAACCATCACCCCGTCCTCCAACGTGAGGTGACTGCCCACCGCTTCTCCGGAGGCACAGGTAACCACCTCCACCCGGGTTACGGCGGCAATGCTGGGAAGCGCCTCCCCGCGAAAGCCAAGGCTACCTATAGCATACAAATCATCCGGTTTATCCAGCTTGCTGGTAGCGTAACGCTGAAAGGCGAGTTCCACCTCGCCAGATGAGATGCCACTGCCATTATCTGTTACCCTCACCAGGCTCACCCCACCATCCCTCACCTCAACCGATATCTGGGTGGCGCCGGCATCCAGGGCGTTCTCCACCAGCTCCTTTACTACCGATGCCGGTCTCTCCACCACCTCACCGGCAGCAATCTGAGCGACTACTTTCTTATCTAATATTCTGATTGGCATTTTGGTTAAAACTACGCGTTTATGTGTAATTTTTTAATACTCTCGATAGAGTTTAACCTTTTGTTTTTACTCAGTCAAAGTTTTTGTCTATCTCACAACCGGGATATTTTGCAACCCTCCCCCTTTATCCCCCTCCCTTAAATAAGGGAGGGGGAGGTTTTTTAGAAGAGGGGCTTCGCCCCTCTTAGACTCCCCTTTTGTATTCACCTGAGGGCTTCGCCTCTCCTAGACTCCCCTTTTTGTTTTCGCCTGAGGATTTCGCCTCTCCTAGACTCCCCTTTGTTATATTTAGTACGCATTCCCCGTACGCATATACTTCAAGTCTCGTTTCACTGGAAAGGCACGCGCTAAAACTCTCCGCGGGGTGGTAGGATAAAGAAGAAAACAGCCTTAAATGCCACAGCGTGGCGGGGAATACCTGCGGGATATGCCGCTGATGATGCAAGGGCGGTGGGCGGGAAAAGATACTATAAATAGGGCTCAGGAAAGAAGGGCTTTTTATACCTTCTCCAGATTGGCAAAACCGAGCAAAAGTCTTTTTACCCCGGCGCCATCAAAAGCTACCACCACCTCGTTATCATTTCTTACCTGCCGGCAGTTCACCACAACACCTTCGCCAAAACTGTGGTGGTAAACATGGTCACCCGCCTTTAACTGGAGAGTCGCTGCTTCTGGAGACACTGTTTCTGGAGTCGCTGTTTCCGGAGCGGCAGCATCAGTCCGGGAGTACCGGGGTTCCGCTATCTGGCTATCCTTGGTCGCCCATGAGCTGCTTCCCGAAGTGAGGCGCGGCGGTATATCCAACAAAAAGCGGGACGGCTTGTTCACCGTGCTGCTCCCCATCAGGCTACGCCGAAAGGCGCGCACCAGATAGGCACGCTGTCTGGCCCGGGTGATACCAACATAGCACAGCCTCCGTTCCTCTTCCATCTGAACCGGGTCGTCAAACGACCTGAAATGAGGCAGGATGCCTTCCTCCATACCGACGATGAATACCACCGGAAACTCCAGTCCCTTCGCCTGGTGCAGGGTAATCAGGGTTGCCGCATCCACACCGCTGTCAAGCCCATCAATATCAGCGACCAGTGCCACTCCCTCCAGAAAGGCAGCCAGCCCTTCCTGCGGCGGTAAATCACGGTACTCCTGCACCGCGGTGCGGAGCTCCAGTATATTCTCCCAGCGCTCCTCTCCATCCACCATGCTCGTGACATAACCCTGGTAGCCGGAGTTCGCCACCACCAGGTCGAATAACTCGACTATCTTCAGCTCTTTACTCCGTTCAACAAATCCTGTCATCATCCTGGCAAAAGCGGTGAGTGACCTGACGAGGCGAGGACTGAAGGAAATTCTATCTGCGGCAGCCCCAGCCTCACTGGCTTCTACCAGAAGCTGCAACGCCTGATATTCCGCCACACCCTGCGACCGTGCCCACTGCGACAGTTCCAGCAAGCTGCGGTCTCCGATACCGCGCGAAGGAACATTTATCACGCGCAGCAGGCTGACATTATCATAAGGGTTATGAATAACCCGGAGATAGGCAAGGATATCCTTGACCTCCCGCCGCTCGTAGAACCGGGTGCCCGCCACCAATCTGTAGGGCATACCGTAACGCATAAATGCCTCCTCCAGGGCTCTCGACTGAGCATTGGTGCGGTACATCACAGCGCAGTCACCCGCTCTGACCTCCCCCCGCCGCATCAGATTGTCGATTTCGCTGACCACAAACTGGGCTTCTTCCTGCTCATTGTAGGCTTCTGCTACGACAGTCGGCTGGCCTTCCTCATTCTCCGTCCACAATTTCTTCGGTTTGCGCTGCTGGTTGGCAGCGATGACACGGGATGCCGCCTCCAGGATCATCTTGGTTGAGCGATAGTTCTGCTCCAGCAGAATCACCTTAGCCTCAGGATAATCCTCCTCGAAGTTAAGGATGTTACGCAGGTCGGCAGACCGCCAGGAATAAATCGACTGGTCAGGGTCGCCAACCACACAGATATTGCGATATTTACCAGCCAGTAGCTTGACCAGCTCATACTGCACCAAATTGGTATCCTGGAACTCGTCCACCAAAATGTGCAAGTACCGTGACTGGTATCGGGCCAGTAGCTCCGGATTATTGCGGAACAGCTGCTCCGTTTTCATCAGTAAATCATCAAAGTCCAGAGCGTTGCTCGCCGTCAATAACTGCTGATAGCGCTCGTAGACCCGGTTGACCACTTCTTCAAAATAGCTGTGGCTGTGCTGGAGATAGTCCGCCGGCGTCATCAGCTGGCTCTTGGCGGCTGAAATCGCTGATTGTATTGCGCGCGGGGCATACTGATTGGGGTCAAGGCTCAGTTCCTTAAGAGCACGCTTGATCAAACTTATCTGGTCGTCATCGTCATAGATGACAAAGTGTGAGTCAACATTTATCGCCCTGCCATCAATCCGTAAAATACGCGCGCATATAGCGTGAAAAGTGCCGATAGTAAGGTTATCCAGAGAGCCACTAACCAGATTACGCAGCCTCTCCTCCATCTCCCGAGCAGCCTTATTGGTAAAGGTAACCGCCATAATGCGCCGGGGACTTACCTGGCAAACCCGCATCAGGTAAGCAATGCGTTGAGTGATCACTCTGGTCTTGCCGCTGCCCGGACCAGCCAGGATCAGCACCGGGCCACTAATCATCTCCACAGCCTCGCGCTGTGCGGGATTCAGATCAGACAGGATATCCATCAAGTAAATTATAACATTTTACGGGATGAGATGTCTTATCTCGGCATGATTAACACCGGCAGGCAAATTGCCAAATTAATAGATTTTATATTGTCAAGCGGAGGACAGGGAACTGGCTTTAACGCAGCCTGACCAAAAAGGAAGAAGCGCCTCAGCTGAGGCGCTTCTTTTTTAACAGCCCAAGCCAGTGGCCTGGCTCATAAATTTACAGCTTCCACGGAATTTTCTTATTTATCAGCTCGATGCCTCCCGGCACCACCACCACATCGTCCTCGAAGCGGATAGTGAACCCGGCAAAGCGCGCCGTACCGGAGACCGCACAGGTCATCCCGCTTTGCAGCTCATGGCTTCTATATTCCACATGGGGTGGGTCATGCATCGGGCCCAGACCGATACCATGAATGCCCACGTAGCCCCGCCCCGCAGTGCTTGATAGGGACGCGTGTCCTTCGTTTGAGAATCCCGCGTTTCTAAGCTCACTGTTTCCAGCTTCAATTACTTCGCCGATTATGGCTCCTGGCTTCATGGCGTTCAGAGCTTTTTCATGGGCCCGCGCCAGGTCATCAGCTATCTTATTCTGGGCTGCGGTAGCCTTACCCACAATCCAGGTCCTGGTCAGGTCAGAGCCATATCCCTTGTAGACCACACCGATGTCTATCATGACCAGGTCATTCTCATCCACCTTTTTCCAGTTCGACGCCATGGCCCGGTGGTGGGCGGTTCTTATTCCAGACTGACACATAGTCTCCACTTCCCTGACGGCTCCGCGGCGTTTTGCCTCTATCTCGGCAGCTTTAATTATCTCGCTCTCGGGCACGCCAACACCCGATGTCTCCATTCCCGCCTGTAAACTGGCTTCAGCAATCAAGACTGATTCCTTAATAAGCTCAATCTCTTCGGGTTCTTTGACCGTCCGGGCAACCTGAAAGATTTCATCCGCGGCTTTAAATTGAGCTTTGGGAAGAGACGACTGCAGTTGCCGAAAGGTACTGATGACACAAACTTCTTCTTCGATACCTATCGCGCCTTCGTGTACCCCGTTTTCCTTGAGCACCTCCGCCACGTAATCTGACCAGTTCATCCTGCCACCGGTCTCTCTATCCACAAATCTTACGTCTTTTATCCAGGTCCCCTCTTTCAGGCCATTACCCGTCAACGAAGTAATTAAGAAAATCGGCTCCTTGGCCGGGTCCCGGAATACTATCAGCGGCTGCTCAGTATTAAAGTTGCATTCCACCGGATACCAGGGTAAAGGTTGATACATTCCGGAGATGTAGTACTGGTTCGGCCACAAATGCACCAGAGTAGCGTCAATATCCCGCTCGTCCATCAGTTTTCTGACCTTTTCCAGTCGGCCCTGATAGTCAAAACTAGTGCTGAATACGTTCATCATTATACCTCCTTTTTTGAGACCGTTTAGTTTAATCTTTATTAAAAATCCTGTCAACATCAGCTAATATAGCCATAAGTCTTCAGTGACTGGCGCTAAATCCATCTTGATTTTACTCCCGACATCAGCTATACTCCCCAGTACCCCATTAATTAACCGGGGAGGTGCCCTGAAATGAAGAGATATTTATGGATAGTCATCAGCCTCAGCTTGCTACTGACCGTAATCGCCATAGGCGGCACCGGATGCGAGAGTCTATCACCGCCATCCCGAACCACGGGTACCAGCGGCTTCGTTCTCAATCAGCAAAACACCGGGATATGGGTAACCGGTGAGGGTGAAATAAGTGTTACGCCGGATGTGGCCATACTCAGTCTGGGCGTGGAAGCCCAGGCAGCTACTGTGAATGAGGCACAGACCCAGGCAGCGGCAGCCATGGACGCCGTAATCCGGCAGCTGGATAATTATGATGTTGCCGAAAAGGACATCAAGACCCGGTACTTCAGTATTTATCCGGTAAGAAAATGGGTGCCGGATAAGGAAGAGGAGGTGCTTATCGGCTACCGGGTGAATAACATGGTCACTGCCAAAATCAGAGAGGTAGCGGATACCGGCACCATCATTGATGCCCTGACCCTTACCGGCGGCGACTATATTAGAATCAATAATATAAGTTTCACCGTGGATGACCCTTCCGCTTACCACGAGGAAGTCAGAAAAGAGGCAATGGCGGATGCCGCCACCAAGGCAAAACAGCTAGCTGACTCCAGCGGGGTAAAGCTGGGCGAGCCGA
>CAYOKF010000055.1:0-1239 GCA_964404475.1 uncultured Dehalococcoidaceae bacterium
CCCAATCCAGAATGACTATGTCCGGTTTATTCTGTGAAGCAAGCTCGTGTAAATTGTGTAAGTCCTCTGTCTGCCCAAGCACATCAAAGCCACCTTCTCGTAGAATACTAGCTATTCCTTTACGTATTAGCGTGTGTGGGTGGGCTAGAATGACAGAAATTCCTGAGCCAGGATACTTTTGATTATCCGTAGCCATTCTCCGATTATAACATAAAAGAGTCAGGTAGTATTAATAGTAAGTACACAACCGGATAATACTATTTTTGTAATTCTCTATAAAGATGAGATGATAAATACAATATTATGCAGGTAATAAGTTAAGAGAAAAGATTTGGTATTCGGTGAAGATTTATTCTTTATGGTCTACAATCTGAGCGAATGTGACATTATGCAATTTTATCACATCCGAGCCTCATGGTACGTGACAGAATAGAGGAATGTTAAAGGGTGTCCCCTCTACTTCTTTGACGTTTGTAATGGAGCCACGCGAAGGGTCAGCCTATCCAGTTCTACAACGACAATGTCTTCCCCCTCATTTATGTTCATATCACTCGAAAATGCGTGCCATAATTCCCCATTAACTCTAACATATCCACTGGGAGTAAGCGGCGTGGTGGCTTTGCCACATCGGCCAACTATAGCTTCAGACCAAATTAGTGGTTTTCTCTCCACTGCCTTTTTACCTAATCTAAAAGTGACAATCTCATAGGTCAAAAAGGCGACAACAAGCAATATGAGTCCCCATATAGGAATATTGATCTCCCATAAAGGTAAAAGCCAGAGTACAATCGATAACAGGGCCGCTCCTTTAAGCAAACCTGTAGCGATGTTGAATATGATATATGCCTTCTTGCTCATATCGACTCTTCTGAGTAAGTAGTATTCTATGCAGGGCAAGATGAGTTTTACACAGGGGGTCTTCCCTCCGTCCTCCTACCTGCATCTTTTTCATGTCTATTGTAAACGTGGTTCTTACTGAGGAAAGGAGGAATACGCCCAACTTTCTTAGTTCCCCAGAAAATCCACTTGTGGTCTGGATCCAGCCATGCTGAAGGCCATATTGGCAAAGGCGTGATGACAAATACTTCATCAGCTACTCTGCTCAACTCACGGAGAGCAGCTTCAGGTTTTTCAACATGCTCGATTACGTGGCTGGCGTAGGCAGCCCCAAATTGCTTATTCCCGAACATACGCAGATTCTGTATATCACCAAGTACGAAATTCGGTACGGTTTTTTTA
>CAYOKF010000055.1:1249-5291 GCA_964404475.1 uncultured Dehalococcoidaceae bacterium
CAGTTTAGTGTAAGCTGAGCCGCAACCTGCGTTGAGGAGGGGTTTGCCATTTTTCTCTGCCACTTCTTTAGCTTGTTGTAGTATGGGGCGCTTGTAACCGAAAGCTGCACAGATCCACTTCAGGATATTCCCATTAGTAAAATAGGAGATAATCATAGTTTTTATCGACCACAATTCTTTGATGACTGTTCACTTTGTCTGATTTGTAAAAGGCCCGAAACCAACATAACACTTCTGCTTCTCAGATATCAAACATAATCCAAGCGGTTCTGGCTATACTAACCAGCGGATTATAAGTAAAGGTAACAAATTGGCAACCATAACCTGCCCACGCCTTGACCCTAGACAATAAGAGAGCAGACTGTGTAATTCGACGGGAACGTTGTTATGTCCTTGACTACCTCATCCGCACCGCCAGTGTCCGTAGCCGATTGATGGCTGCGCCCAATTCCAACCCTCTGAATATTGCATAGTCCCCTACTGGTCTGGAGCCAAGCACATCAAGCCCCTTCGCCTTTATATCAGCCAGTACAGTACCAATTATCTCTCGTAATGTCCTTTTCCCGTCCATATACTTTGTGGCGTAGTATATGGCTTCGCCCACCGCTCTGGTCTGGCTGAAGTCAATCACTTGTTCCACAGCTGCCAGATCTATGGTATGAGTTCCAAAGCTGATGGATTGTTGCCCCTTGGGAGAAATCTTGACCTCTCGCTTACCCCGGCTCGGGTCGAAGCTGTGAGCAATAGGCACCCGCTCCAGGACAGTTCCGAAGTACTCTCCTCCTTCCGGTCTTCGCTCCGCCCGGTACTTCTCGGCAATAGCACTAGCCTTTTCCGTCACCTGATGTGGTTTGTAGTCCTTCATATAGATAACCAGATCAGCAACATCGAAGTAGTCCCCTGAGCCCCCGATTACCAGGATAGTAGAGATACCCATTTCAGAATAAAGCTGACCTACCTTGTCTATAAATGGTGTGATGGGCTCACTATCTTTAGCTACCAGTTCCTGCATACGGTGGTCCCTTATCATAAAGTTTGTGGCTGAGGTATCCTCATCAATGAGCAGTACCTGTGCTTCCAGCTCCAGGCTCTCGATGATATTGGCTGCCTGAGAAGTGCTGCCGCTGGCATCGTCGCTGGAAAATGTTCTGGTGTCCTGACCGAAGGGGAGATTGGCGATGAAAGGTGAAATATCCACCTTCTCAATGCGCCGTCCGTCCTCAGCCCTTATCTTCATGGTGTCCTGATTGCTCACCACGAACTCTCTACCATCTCCCGGAATATGATTGTATATACCTAGTTCCAGAGCCCGAAGGAGTGTGGACTTGCCGTGATAGCCTCCACCAACGATGAGTGTGACCCCCCTGGGTATACCCATACCGGTAACAGCACCGCGATTGGGCAGTTCTACCCTGACCCGCAGTGATTCGGGGGATGAAAACGGCACCACCTGGCCTCCAACGAAAGGGCGAGGGTCAATACCGCTGGCCCTGGGCAGTATAGCTCCATCGGCTAAGAAGGCCACCAGCCCCAGGTTTTCCAGTTGCTCCCTAAGGAAGTCAGCATCCTCGGTGACCTCGACATGCCGGTAAAGCACGTCCTTGTCCAATCTCCGGAAAAAGAGAGAGGCCCGCACTATCTGAGGCAACTCAGTAAAGAACATGGCCTCGGCGTGTTGCCCTGCTACCGACCTGCCGAAGGCGGGAAGTCCCATTAAGAATCTGGCTTCTACCGTTGTCCCGTTGGCAAGGACCGACGTGCGCTCCAGCACCTCTTGCTTCGGCATGTCCATTGATATCACACCGCTCTTGCCGCTGCCGCGGTTACCCTTGCTGTATCTTCTTGCTGCCTGGCAGAACACCCGGGTAAGAAAGTCACGGAGGGCGATTTGCCGGCTTCTGCTGGAGAAGGTATCTGCGGGGAAGCCGGCCAGTTTCTGGGACACCTGTACCCGCACCCGACTTGGCGAGGCAAACGGGTCGCCCTGGACATGATCCACATAGACAGTGTACTCCCTAAAGTCGTAGGCGCCTGCTATGTCCTTGTATGCCTTGTATCCTCTTCCGTCTATGCGACGGAGTGTTCTTCTCAAATTCTCTGCAGATTGCATAATAGTCTTTTTTACTTCATCTTTGTTCTGAGAGTATTACTCACGTTTGTTATAATTATAAAACATATGCTGGTCTGATGCAGTTAGAACAGGGGCAAAGATAAGCGATAAGGAGGCAAGCTATGAAAGCAGCAACGGACTATCTCTGGTTCAACACCGATAAGCACCGTGAATTTATTAACATCACCGACAAGGTAGAAGGCTTCGTGGAGCGCAGCCAGGTAAAAGAAGGCTTTGTGCTCGTCTCTGCTATGCACATTACCGCCGGGGTCTATGTGAACGATGCCGAATCAGGTCTAATTGCTGATATCGATGAGTGGATGGAAAAGCTAGCACCGTACCGTCCAGACTACCGGCACCATGCCACCGGTGAGAGTAACGGTGATGCTCACCTGAAGAGCCTGCTTATCCACCATGAGGTCATCGTTCGAGTCACCAATGGTCGTCTCGACCTCGGCCCATGGCAGCAGATTTACTATGCCGAGTTTGACGGCCAAAGAAAGAAAAGAGTTATCCTGAAAGCGCTGGGTGAGTAAGGAAGAACTAAAAAGCCAAAATGGCCCAAGACTAAAACCTCAGTCGGTTCTATGTCACGTGTAGAACCACATAAAGGTCACCGGGCTCAGTGCCTGACTCACCAACATCTCCATGCTCGGGTACTTTCATAGCATCGCCGTCAGCTACATGCGGAGGGACTCTGACACTTAGTTTCTCCCGCTTCCCCACCACACCACGGCCCTGGCAACGATCACAAGGATTGATAATCATCTTTCCTCGCCCGCCACATACCGGGCAACGTATCACCTGACGGAATAAGCCGAGGCCGGTTCGTTGCTGGCGCACAATCTGGCCCGAGCCCAGGCACTGGTCACATTCCACAATTCCCGCATACTTGGCCCCGCTGCCATGACATACGGGACATTCACCCGTTCTATATAGCTCAATCTGCTTTTCGACACCGGAAAAAGCCTCAGCCTCCGTGAGTTCTAATTCGTATACCTTGTCAGATCCTCTCGGCGCAGTTCTTTTTCTGGGGCTTCTCCTGCGACCGAAAAACATATCAAACAGGCTATCACCGAAGATATCCTCCAAGCCAAACTCCCGGAAGAAACTACCCAGGTCCATACCGGGAAACACATCCTCCATAACCATATTCTGATGCTGCATGGTGCCCCGCATATCGTAAGCCTGCCTTTTATCGGGATCGCCGAGTACCGCATAGGCCTCGTTTATTTCCTTCATTATGGCTATCGCTTCAGGGTTCCCGGGATTCTGGTCAGGATGATACTGCATGGCCAGTCGGCGATATGCCTGTTTTATAGAAGCCTGATCAGCATTCCTGTCTACTCTCAAAGTCTGGTAATAATCCTTGCTTGCCAAGCCTTAGCTCCGTTCTTTGTTCCTTAATCGAGTTCTTTTTTCCGCATTGCAGTGGCCGTTCCAGTCATGACTATCCACCTTTTGACTTTCCGCTGCCTTTGGTTTTCTTTGCGCCCTTTTTAAGGTAAGCGGCACTCTGCTTATACGCCTTCTTGGCTGTTTTCTTGCTTCCTTTCTTTCCCATTAAATCTACTCTCTACGTTAGTCTTTGCTAATTTATACTTACTATGTGGCTAAAAAAATGTGGCGTGACTACCAGACTATATGAGCTCTTGTACTTTGGGCTTCAGTTTAGATTCAGTGACCGCTCCAACAACCTGATCGACTGGCTGCCCTTTCCTGAAAAATAAAAGGAGAGGTATGCTCATCACGCCATACTTGGATGCCAATTTAGGGTTCTCATCCACGTTTAGTTTGCAGAACTTGACCCTCCCTTTGAAATCTTCGGCCAGCTTTTCGGTTAGTGGTGCAATCATCTGGCACGGTTTACACCAGGGCGCCCAGAAATCCACCACCACTGGCAGTGGCGACTTCATTACTTCCCGCTCAAAA
>CAYOKF010000055.1:5301-8733 GCA_964404475.1 uncultured Dehalococcoidaceae bacterium
GAGCCGCCGATAGTTGGTATCTATGACTGCCTCTATCACCTCCTGCTCAAAATTTCCCTCGGTAACTTCTGCGATCATGTCCTCTCCTTGATACTGCTTAATCTTCTTCTTTCAACCCTATATGGACTGGAATATTACTCACTCTTTCTGGAAACCTGAGTCAAAGTCTTCCATATCAAGGGTATTGATGAAATCAGTGTAAGCAGAAAGCTTCTTTAGCTCATCTCTGCTTACCTTCTTCCTTTCTGGTGTTTCTTGAGGGGTGGCCTGGCCGGTTTCTTCATCAATTAAAAGACCAGCCTTATCCAGGACGGTGTCCTCAGCGAAGATAGGCGCTCCGGATCTTACTGCCAGAGCCAGGGCATCGCTGGGTCGAGAATCGATTTCCACTTGTCCTTTCTGTGCATTAAGGATAATTCTGCCATAGAATGTATCGTCCCTGAGGTCATTGATGACAATAGAGTCAATACTCGCGTTCAGGGTACTGATTACTGACCATAACAGGTCATGACTTAAGGGTCGAGGCACATCAACACTTTGAAGCTTTACAGCGATTGCGTCGGCCTCAGCGGGGCCGATCCAGATTGGAAGATAGCGCTCACCTGCCTGCTCTTTCAGGATTATCACACGCTGGTAATTCATGGGGCTAATTCCCATACTGTTAATGGCTACCTCTATCATAATCACCTCCTCATAAGCTTACTGCTCATCTTGTTTTGCCCATTCTTGCATTATTCTCTTTATCTGCTCGGCAAATTTCGGGCTGTTTCTCAGCCTGTTAATAAGTACCGGACAGCCCTCAAGAAGCGAGTTTTGAGCCGCTGATGCCATCGTTGACAGAAATTGCGACATTTCATAAGGGGCTCCTGATGTGGAAGTACCCGGCATGGACGTCTCAAGTTGCCTCTTTAAGTCTTCCTCCGTGACTCGCATTGGCATAACACAATTCTTGTACCAGGGGCAGGACTTACATTGTAGTATTGCCTGCGCTTCATCAAAAACTTCGCTCACTTTTATCCTCCTGCGGAGCACCAGGCTCAGCTACCACGGTCATTGCTTCCCTTTCCTCGACTTATGGGCTTTAGAGTTTGCCTGCTGGTCTTTTATATGTTTTTGCTTCAGGCTTATCTTGGAGCGAAACCAGGACGGTGTTCGATAACCTTTCACTCTCTCCTCCCGAAACGGAGTTATTGAGTCTGGTTCATCACTTGACCTTACGGCCCGCTGACTTCTTCTTGGTCTTAGTTGACTTGCCGCCTGTCTTGAACTCTCTGCGGTAAGCATCTCTCTGCCTATTCTTCTCATCTTTCTTGCCCATCTGTTTACCCCACGGCTCTTTTCAGGGACAAAAATACCTTGTAAGTTGAGTACTTTGTTGGGAGATTATTGCCAGAAAAAGAAAAGCCGGACTTAATCCGACTTTATTAAATTGTACCATTCTTATTTATATGATGCAATCATTTCTCAGCTCTGCGGAATAAAAGTCAGACAGGTGCTTCTTTAATTTGTGGGGCATGGGTAAGCACTATCAAGTCTATTTTATCTCCAGGATACGATCAACCCTGAAGACCCTCTCCTCTCTCCGTTTCATACAGAACGCCCGCATACCAAGGTACTTTTTACCACGGTACTCCATTTCACCAATAGCCTTAGGCTTGACGATCCTCGCCGTTTTCTCATCACTGGGCTTGAGATAGACTATCTCCAGAGTTGTGCCATTCTCGATAGCCTTACTGATTATCTCTATTTTACTATCGGTCGGGCAAGCAGCTTCCGCCTTCTGGTATTGGTACATGGTCAGGAAATCCATCACTTGATAGTTTGTCCAGATGTGCTTCTTGAGAGCCGGTTTCTTGAGGACGATACCTTCCAAAGTAGTGCACCGGCTGAGCGCCACGTACATCTGGCCATGGGCAAAGGTACCACTGCCGATATCGATAATTACCTTATCAAATGTTTTTCCCTGACCCTTATGGATCGTCACAGCCCAGGCCAGCATCAGCGGATACTGCGTAAACTTGCCGACAGTTTCTGAATGCAGTTGCCCACCATCAACGAAGAAGCGGTATATCTCCCAGGTAAAAGGCGTAACTTCCACTTCATCGCCGTCCGCGAGCTCGGCGACAACGATGCCTTCACCTTTTCCGTTCTGGGCTATATCGATTATCTTGCCAATACTGCCGTTGACCCAGCGACCTTCGGCATCGTTGTTGAGCATCATAATCTGTGCTCCCACCTTGATCTGAAGCTCGACCTTGGTAGGTAAATACTCCTGGGCGAAGTCTCCCTCAATTCTCCCTGTGAAGGTGCAAAGCCTGTTGTTCAACGCTGCCAGGCGACGGCTGTTAATTTCCTCGGCGAGACGGTTGGTAGTGGTCAGATAAACATAGAAGTCATCCGGCGGGGGCTCGAAGTCCGGCTGACACCTCTGGTTGAGAACCTCCAAGCCTTCTGCTGTTATTGAGTTGTTACGAATGGCATTCAGCAGAGTGATGAATTCTTTATCGCTCTGGCGGTAGATTTTCTCCAGCTCGACGAACTCCATTTGTAAAGAGTCGAAAACTCGGGCGCCGTAGAAATAGGGCGTCTCATAAAGGGATTGAAAAACCTCTTTCTCGCTACTCGTAACCACTGGCGGTAGCTGATAGAGATCGCCGATGAAGGCCATCTGGATTCCGCCGAACGGTTTATCGCTCTCGGGACCGTTCAGGCGCAGGAAGCGGTCCACACAGTCCAGTAAATCGGCCCGCACCATGGAGATCTCATCAATGACGATGATATCCAGCTTATGATAGACACTTTCACTGTCTTTGCTTGAACGTAGTCTTTTCACCCGTTCCGGCGTGACATTAGGCTTGAACCTGAAGAATGAGTGTATCGTTTGCCCTTTGACATTGAGAGCTGCTACACCGGTTGGTGCCAGCACCACAACGTTTTTCTCTGTGCTATTGCGGAAATATTCCAGTAATGTTGATTTCCCGGTGCCGGCACGTCCGGTAATAAAGATGTTCTTGTTCGTATCTTCCATTATTTCCAGGGCATGACGGAACTGGTCATTGATCTCTATCGTTGCAGGGCCATGTTTCGTAATTTCCGAGTATTTCTTCTCCATATCGCCCCTATTATAACCGCTTTTGTTATCTGTATAAAAAAGCGGCCGCCAGGGCAGGGGAGAAGAATCGTGCTAGGTTATGGCACTGCTCAAAAAGTCATTTTGTGCGAAGCTGATATTGAAGCTGAAAAAGCACCTTAACAATTGAATAGCGTCAAGCTCTGAACGCTTGTCCCACGATGGCAAATAAGCTCAAAGGGGGGTCAAGCGATGGTAACAGTAGCACCAGCAGCACCAAACGGTGATAATGCCAATCATCAAGGGCATTGTAACCAGTGCGGTAAAATCTGGGCGCTAAAAGAGAGGCAGGGCATTTGTCC
>CAYOKF010000056.1:0-8701 GCA_964404475.1 uncultured Dehalococcoidaceae bacterium
TAGCCTTATTATTTAGGGCTGTGTTCCTCTATACCATTCCATTTGAAGGCAGAGGATTATTTGTTGTAGGGAGTTAGAGTGCCGAAAAGGACTTATCAACCGAAGAGTATTCCAAGGAAGCGTGAGCATGGCTTCCGGGCGAGAATGAGCTCCCGGGGGGGGCGTGCTGTCTTAAAGGCGAGAAGATTGAAAGGTCGCCAGAGATTAACTGTGGTGTGAGGCTGAAGGATAGTGGTTGATGGTGGTAGCTGTGAGGGGAGAGCAATACCTTACCAAGACAGAGCAGTATGGGATAGTTTACAGTAGGGGTAGTTCGTGGGCAAGTAAGCTGTTGGTAGTGAAGGCTTTGCCTAACGGGCTTAATTTATCCCGGTATGGCTTTTCGGTAAGTCGGCGGCTGGGTAAAGCGGTGGTGAGAAACAGAGTGAAGCGCAGGCTTCGTGAGATAATGAGGCAGACGCCACTGAAAGCGGGGTGGGATGTTGTGTTGATCGCCCGTTCTCCGGCGGCGGGGGTCAGCTACGCCAGCCTGAGGGAATCAATTAAAGGTTTGTTGTCACGTGCCGGGTTACTGGGGGAGCATGAAGAGGTTAGCACTGGAATTAATTAAGCTTTATCAAGTAACAATATCGCGGGTTATGCCACCTAGCTGCCGTTTTGTCCCCAGTTGCTCCCAATATACTTATGAAGCTATCTCCAAGTTTGGTCTTTTCCGGGGAGTATGGCTGGGTACAAAGCGGTTAGCCCGTTGTCATCCTTTTCATGAAGGTGGGTATGACCCGGTTCCTTAACCGTGGTTGTATCTTGGATATTGTTGGTTGCTCTCTTGTACTGAAGAGAGGCATTTCGGGGAGGAGTAAGTGATTTTGGGGCAAAGTAAGCGGAGAATAGCCAAGCTACTAATCTTGCTGGTGGTACTCGTTATCATTAGTCTGACTGGCCTGGGTTGTGTTAGTGGCTTGCAGCCCATTGGTTGGTCCGGCGGAACGGTATCCGGTGACACCTTTTTTGTAGGTTCCAAGGAAGGCCGGCTGGTGGCAATAAATGTGATTGATGAGGGCCGTCAATGGTCAGAGGCCATCAAGGCGCCGGCTCAGGGCGGAGGTTTTGGCTGCTTGCCGACGGCGGGTGCGGGCTGTGGTACTGGATCAGCCGGGGTGGCTATCTACGGGACCCCTGTGGTGGCGGACGGTCTGGTTTACATCGGTGGCTATAATGGCAAGGTTTACGCTTATAATTCCGTTTCACTGGAAGTAAGGTGGGTTTATCCCCGGGAAGATTACCTGGAGCCTATTGTTGGTGGGTTGGTGGCTGCGGGAGGTAAAGTATGCTTTGGCAGTTCTGATGGTATGGTCTATGCGCTGGATGCAGCCAATGGCGAAAAGCAGTGGGAGTTTGCGACTGGAGATAAAGTATGGTCGACTCCATCTGTTGACGGCAGCGTATTATTTGTTGGTTCCTTTGATGGTAAGCTCTACGCCTTGAACATGGCTGATGGCAGCCTGAAGTGGGAATTTACCACGGAGGGGTCGGTTGCCGCGGCCCCGCTGGTTGATGGGGATACGGTGTATATCGGTTCATTTGACCGGCACCTTTATGCTCTGGATGCCGCCACCGGCGCCATGAAATGGAAATTCATGGGAGAAAACTGGTTCTGGGCAAGACCGGCGGTTTATGGTAATACCGTTTATGCCGGCTGTCTTGATGGTAAGGTCTATGCCTTAAACGCGGCAAACGGGGGAAAGCTGGCCGAGTTTGACCTGGGCAGTCCGGTCTCCTCTTCGCCGGTGCTTTCTGATGGTGCGATTATCTTTGCTGCCAGGGAAGGCGGAATATACAGGTTGAACGTGAGCAGTAATGAGCTTGGACTACTGGCGGATATCGGGGAAGAGGTATACGGGCCAATTAGTGGACATAACGGGATTGTTTATATTCATACGCAGGACCTGAGCCTGAACCGGGTTAATGCCAATACCGGTGCGGTATTGATGCCTATCTCGTTGGCGATTAAGGATTGAGGTAAGTTCTATTGAATCCTTGGGAATTAATTATTCAACAGCCGGTGATCAACATTCTCATCGTGATGTCTCATTATCTGGCTGATAATTTTGGCCTGGCGATTATCGCCCTGACTATCATTGTTAATGTGATAATCTTACCGTTGACCTTGAAGCAGATGCGGGCCTCCAAGGCGATGCAGGAATTGCAGCCAAAAATCGCCGAGCTTCAGAAGAAGTATGCCAAGGATAAGCAAAAGCTGGCTCAAGAGCAGATGCTGTTGTATAAGGAATCTGGTATGAGCCCGGCGGGTTGTGTGTTGCCCATGCTGGTCCAAATGCCCGTGTGGATAGCCGTCTACCAGTCAGTGATGCTATCTCTGGCGGTAGCCCCTGAGGGCTTGCTGAATTTGTCCCGTTATCTTTACCCCTGGCCGGTGGTCTATTCTATGTTGCCGCTGGCGAATGATTTCCTGTGGTTGAACCTGGCCAAGCCTGACGTGTTTCTGGCGATACTGGTTGGGGCTACCATGTGGCTGCAGCAGAAGATGGCGACACCCATGTCTGCTGATCCCAGGCAGGCGGCGCAGAGCCGGATGATGCTGTGGATGATGCCGCTGATGTTTACCTTGCTGGCGATGTCATTTCCCAGTGGCCTGGCTCTATTCTGGGTGACTTCAAGCATCGCCAGGATAGTCATGCAGTATTACGTTAGCGGTTGGGGGGGGCTGGCGCCGATGTTTGCCAGGGAGTCCTCCGCCGGAGACAGGAAATATACCAGGCTTATTTCTCAGTCGGAAGATAGATCTCAAGACGATGTTGGTGCTGATATCGTGGTGAGCGGTGAGGAGACGGCAAAGGGTGACCGTGGTTCAGGATATCTGCCTAAGCCCAGCAGTACCAGGTATCAGCCGGGCCGGGACAGAGCGCGCCGTCGTCGGAAGAAGTAGTTCCAATATTCTGAGTATTGCTTTAAGTAAATTCGAGTGAGTTAAGGAGATGGTAGAAGAGATTTCAGCGGAACAGGCTAGAATTGCTGAAGAGGCTGCGGGCGTGCTGCAAACATTACTTGACCTTATGGAGGTACCGGCTTCAATTAGCGTTTCCGCCGGATTTCCGGTTGAGGGTCTGGAGGGAATCGGGGATTGCGTTACCCTTGATATCAACGGTGAAGAACTGGGTATTTTAATCGGGCGGCGTGGTCAGACCCTGGCCACCCTGCAGTATGTAGTCCGGCTTGTTACCAGCCACAAGATACAGACAACGTTGCCGATAGTCGTTGATGTGGAGGGCTATAAACGGCGGCGTTGTGATTCGTTGCGGGCTTTAGCTTGGAGAATGGCGGAGCAGGTAATCGCCAGAAAGGTGCCGTTCACTCTGGAGCCGATGCCTGCTTTTGAGCGGCGTGTCATTCATCTGGCTCTGTCTGATCACCCGGAAGTAACTACGGAGAGTACCGGTGCTGGTGAGGAACGTAAGGTGGTTATTCTGCCAAGAGCATTTAAATAGGATTGATTTACTTTCCGGATTTTGCTATCCTTTTGCTGGAAAAGGCAATGACGGAGACGAGTAAGGGAGAACGGGGACACCAAGCGAGTCTGGTATGGTGAGAGCAGATGTGCCCATCTCTCTGAAAATCCCTCCCGAGCCGCCAACCGAACGGTGGATGATTAGTGGTGCCACCCAGTAGGCTTGGCCGGTTTCGTCAGCCGTTAGCCGTGACGAGGGCATAATTTAGTGCCCTGAGAGAGTGCCCCTGGCGGGGTCAGGGGAAGTAGGGTGGTACCGCGGGAATGAGAAGTCCCGTCCCTATAGGACGGGGCTTTTATTATATATGGGGGTTCGGGATATGTTTCAACCAGTTGGTAGCCGGGCGAATTTCCCTCAGATCGAGGAGAAGATACTTGGCTGGTGGAAGAGAGAGAAAATCTTTGAGCAGAGTGTGAAATCTCGCCGGAATGGGCCGCGCTTTGTGCTTTATGAGGGACCGCCCACGGCTAACGGCAGCCCCGGTATCCATCACGTGCTGGCCCGCATTTTTAAGGACGTTATCCCGCGTTATAAGGTGATGAAGGGCTGCTATGCGCCGCGCATTGCCGGCTGGGATACGCATGGTCTGCCCGTGGAGCTGGAGGTGGAGAAGGAGCTTGGTTTTTCCGGCAAGGCGCAGATTGAGAGCTACGGTATTGATAAGTTTAACGCCCGTTGTCGGGAGAGTGTCTTCCGCTATCTCAAGGAATGGAATGAGCTAACGGAGCGCATCGGTTTCTGGGTTGACATGGAGCACCCCTATATCACCATGCAAAATGACTATATTGAGACGGTCTGGTGGGCGATAAAACAGATGTGGGCTAAGGGGCTGATTTACCAGGGTTATAAGGTTACGCCCCACTGCCCCCGCTGTGGCACCTCGCTCAGCTCACATGAGGTTGCCCTGGGTTACCGGGACGATACCGAAGACCCTTCGGTATACATCAAGTTTAAGCTGGACAAAGGCTCAGTAGGTGGCACGGAAGCTCGCCAAAACCTTTTTAATCTCCTTGTCTCTTCAGATAAGCCTGCCTATCTGCTGGCGTGGACGACCACTCCCTGGACATTGCCGGGGAACACGGCACTGGCGGTGGCGGCTGACGCCGAGTATGCGGTAGTGGCTTTAGAGAGCGAATACATAATCATGGCGTCAGTACTGCTGGGGACGGTTGGGCTTGATGAATATAAGGTAGTGGCGAAATTATCGGGTAGTGAACTTGCCGGTGTAAGATATGAGCCGTTGTTTACCCCGCATCTTTTTGGAATAGAGCGAAGGCAATTCAAGCAGGGGGCCGAGCTTAGCTTGCAGGAGCCAGATGAGAAGTTGACCTATCGAGTGATTGCTGCTGATTTCGTTTCGCTGGAAGAAGGGACAGGAATTGTGCACGTAGCTCCTGCCTACGGTGAAGTTGATTATAAAGCTGGGGAGGATAATGACCTTGATTTTGTCCACACGGTGGATTTGCAGGGCGTGATGATTGGCGATTACCCCTTTTCCGGGAAATTCGTCAAGGAAGCTGACCCGCTGGTGCTTGAGGAGTTGAGGAGAAAGAACCTGCTCTTCCGCAGCGAGACGATCCGTCATACCTACCCCTTCTGCTGGCGCTGTGAATCACCGCTGCTTTACTACGCCAAGCAGACCTGGTATATCCAGACCACGGCAGTCAAGGATAACCTGGTTGCCAATAACGATGAGATAAACTGGTACCCGGAGCATATCAAGTACGGCAGATTCGGCGACTGGCTGAACAATAACGTGGACTGGGCGTTCTCACGGGAGCGCTACTGGGGTACGCCGCTGCCGATATGGCGCTGCGAGTCTTGCGGTAACTGCGAAAGTATCGGCGGTGTTGCCGAGCTTAAAGATAAACCGGGTTTCAGCGGCTTCGCGGAGCCTCTGGATTTACACCGCCCCTTTGTTGACGAGCTTACCTATACCTGCCCCGGCTGCCAGGGGGTGATGAAGCGGGTCCCTGAGGTTATTGACTGCTGGTTTGACTCTGGAGCCATGCCCATCGCCCAGCACCACTATCCCTTTGAGAATGACACCTTGCTTGAGGACGGGCGTTTCCCCGCCAATTACATCTCGGAAGCGGTTGACCAGACCCGGGGCTGGTTTTACAGTCTGCACGCTATCTCTACCCTGCTGTTTAACCGGCCATGCTATCAGAATGTCATCTGCCTGGGACACATTCTTGATGCCAAAGGTGAGAAGATGAGTAAAGCCAGGGGGAACGTGGTTGAGCCCTGGGCGGTGATTGATAAGTATGGCGCGGATGCGCTGCGGTGGTATTTGTTTACCTCTACTCCACCCGGTAACGTGAGGCGTTTTGATGAAAAGATGGTGGCCGAGGTATCCCGCCGCTTTTTACTGACCCTGTGGAATGTTTATTCCTTCTTCGTGACCTATGCCAATATTGACCGGTTTATGCCCGGTAGTACAGCGGTATCACCGGAATCAGAACTTGACCGGTGGCTTCTTTCCGAACTGAACCAGCTCATCATTGACGTTGATTCCGCTCTGGACAACTACAACCCCACCGATGCCGGCAGAAAGATAGAGGTCTTTGTCGATAGCTTATCCAACTGGTACGTACGGAGAAGCCGGCGGCGCTTCTGGAAGAGTGAAAGTGACGCTGACAAGCTTTCCGCATATAATACGCTTTACCAGTGCCTGGTGACGCTGGCCAGGCTAATGGCCCCGTTTACCCCGTTTCTTGCCGAGGAGCTTTACCAGAACCTGGTTAAATCGGTATCCGGAGAAGCTGTGCCGAGTGTTCACCTGGCGGACTTCCCCATGGCGGATGAGAGCCAGATTGATAAACAGTTAATGGAAGCTACGCAGCTGGCGATGAAAATATGCAGCCTGGGGAGGGCGGCACGTAGCCAGGCCGGCATCAAGGTACGGCAGCCTCTGGATAACGTTGTGGTTAGTGTGGCTGGTAGCAGGGAAGCGCAAATACTGGAGCGTTTGGCACCCCAGATACTGGAAGAGCTTAACGTCAAAGCCTTGGTGGTTAAAAGTTTTAATGATGTAGCGGGACTAGATGGCAATGGTTATGTGGTGGTTAGTTCGCAGGAAAAAGTACCTGGTGAAAAAGGCATAGCGCAATTTACAACCGGAGCTTATTTAGTGGCAATCCCTACTGAAATTACTCCCGAACTGGCGGCTGAGGGCATGGCGCGGGAGATTGTGCACCGCTTGCAGACGATGCGTCGTTCGGCGGGGTTTGATATTGCCGATTATATCATTACCTGCTATCAGGGTGATGATTATATCCGGCAGGTAATGGGTGATTTTGCCGGCTATATTAAGCAGGAAACGCTGTCCCAGCAGCTTGACGAGGGCGTTCCTGAAGAGGGTGTCTTTAAGGAAAGCTATAAGCTGGGCGGTTATCAGGTATTGCTGGGGGTGAAAAAGCTGGCTTAGCTTAGGGTGGCGGCGGGCTTTCCACGGGGATGATCTCGGTGGTATTTTGGGTGTCTCCCCGCCAGAAGATTACGGCTACCTTCTCGCCGATTTGCGCGGAGTGTATGGCCCGGGTTAATTCCTCAACATTGCTAATGTCCTGACCGGCAAATTTGACGATAACGTCGCCCTCGGTTAAACCGGCTTGGTCGGCCGGGCTGTCTGGCACCACCTGGAGGATAAGGACACCTTCGTTAACGGCCAGATCATACTGGAAGATGGCTATCTGGTCTACGGTATATAGTCCAACGCCCAGCCAGGAGCGCACTACATAGCCGTTGTTGACCAGTTGCTGGATGATGGGTATGGCTGTTTCCGTACTGATGGCATACCCCATTCCCTCAACGCCGATGGTGGCAATTTTGGCGCTGGTGATGCCGATTACTTCACCGGAAAGATTGACCAGCGGGCCACCGCTATTACCCGGATTGATGGCTGCGCTGGTCTCAATAAGGTCATGCAGCGTTTGCCCCTGGGATACCGGTAAAGATACTTTTTGGCGGCTGACTATCCCCTCGGTGGCTCTTATCCCCTGTCCCAGTGCGTTGCCGATGGCAACTACCCAGTCGCCCACCCTCATCTGGGAGGAATCACCGGTTTTCAGTGCGGGCAGGTCCTCGGCATCAATTTTAAGTATGGCCAGATCGTTGAGACTGTCGGTAAAAACAGCTTCGTTACCGACGGTGAAGCTTCTGCCGTCATCCATGGTTACCGTGATAGTGTTAGCGCCTTCAACCACGTGGTTATTGGTGACGATAATACCATCCTCATCCATGATCCATCCGGAGCCGGCCCCTTCTTGGGTAAAAGGTCGGTTAAAAAAGTCACGGGTAATAATCTCGGTGGTGATGGCTACCACGGAAGGTTTAACCGCCGCGACGACGTCGGCTATGCTGGGGAATGGCTGGGACAGATTTTCCGAAGCCGGCGGTGACCAGTCGGGATTAATGGGTTCCGGGGCGGGTTGTGGGGTGGATGTGGGGGGCAGTTCGCCGGGGGATGGTTCCAGGGGGGGTGTGGAGGTAATGACGCAAGAGCAGCCGGCACTCAGTGTCAGTGAGAGAACAAGGATAAGGCAAATAACTATATGCTTTACATTTACTTGTTTCATTGCTGATTATATTTTAGCACCTGAAAGAAAGCACAAGCAAGCAAAATGCCCCCCTCCAATAAGAAAAGGGGGGCATTTGTTTGGTTATGGTAATGGTATGTATCAGTAGCCGGCCTATGCCGAGGATACCTCGGGCAGGTGAGCCAGTGCCTCTTTCATCTTTGCCTCTGGGAATTCATAGTTCTGCATTTTCCCTGAGAGATAGGCATCATAGGCAGCTAGGTCAAAATGACCGTGCCCGCTGTGCGCTATCAGGATGTTCTTGGACTCGCCGGTCTCCTTGCACTTGAGGGCTTCTTCGATGGCTACACTGAGTGCATGGCATGGCTCGGGTGCCGAAATAATCCCCTCCGTACGGGCAAAGGTTAACCCGGATTCGAAGGTGTCCAGCTGGTGCACGGCTCTGGCCTCAACAAAGCCCAGATTGTAGAGGTGGCAGATGATGGGTGCCATTCCGTGGTAGCGCAGCCCCCCGGCGTGAACCGGCGCCGGCATAAACTCATGACCCAGTGTGTGCATCTTGAGCAGGGGGGTGAGACCGGCGACGTCACCGAAATCATAAGCGTAGGGTCCCCTGGTCAGGGTGGGGGCAGC
>CAYOKF010000057.1:0-3932 GCA_964404475.1 uncultured Dehalococcoidaceae bacterium
GACTCGTCCCAGGCTGTTTCACAATCGTCAGCCACCACATAAGATAGCTCCAATAACTGTGCTACGTCTGGAATGGAGGGTATCGCCAGTGCGAAGCTTTCCAGGAAACTGCCTCCCGAGTGGTTTTCGGCAAAGATAAGCGAGATTAGAGGGACAACCACTGATAAGCTTCGGTCGAACGCCCAGCGCCAGATGACCATGCTACCCATAACGCCGAAAACAGTGGTATTCCATTTGATATTATCAGCCAGCAGGTCAGGTTCTATTGCTGACAGACCTACAGGGTGCCCCTTGTGGATACCTCCTGGATAATTTGAACTGTCCGGCGATAAAGACCGTATTGGTATCAGTAGTCCCATTTATATAGCCTCCAGCATATAGTCGTAGTCCATAGCTACGCCATCATCGGCGGCTTTATCACTTTCTGCCTCCACTCTCAGTCCCTCGTGGATGCTCACGGTACCGTTGACAATCCACAAACCATCGGGGTCGTCACCCTGCTTGAATTCCTGCTCATAGACCTTACGCTCGGTGCCATTTACCTGCATGAACAGCTTGACGATTATCTTCGATCCTGCCTGAAAGCTACCTATGTTCAACAGCAGCGAGTGAAGCTTTTTCTTGCTATCATTGGCCCCAATGGTCACTACATCAGCGCCGGTCTCGCCGCTGGTCGCCGTTCCCGAGTTCCAGTTTCCGGTAATCGAGCCTGATACCGGAGTCTCCCCAGCTAGTTTGTCCAACTGAGACTGGATACTATCTACCTTGATACCAAGAGCATTAAGCCGAGTCTCCAGAGCCTGAAGCCCGAAATCTCCATTGTTGAGCTTCTCCAGCACCTGTGACAGATCAGTCTTTTCTGCCTTGTTCTCGATATAGAACTCTCCTGGCATTATCGCTTCCTTCCCTCCGGCAGCAGTTTTACTGGCTCCGCAGTCCGGGGTATCGTTTCTTTCTCTTTTTTCTCATCTGATTTAGTGGCAGTAGCCACTACCCCGAGCATCATGACCGGCAACATCATGGCCAGCATCGTGCTCCAGTCGAAGCCGCTCGTTGCTGTACCTCCCGGCCAGGCCGGCGGCAATACACCGGCCGTTGACGGCGATACCAGCACTGTTATTACCGAGTCAGCCACTTCTTCCGTCTCTCGTTCAATCAGAAGAATGGCTAGCTCGATGTCGCTTTCCGTAAAGCGCAGTGCTCCTTTCAGACGTATGAAATCACCGGGACTTACCTTGAACCAGCTGTAGCCGAATACCGTCAGCACCTCCTCACTGATCACCACCGCATCTCGCGAAATCCTGGCCATCAGGGTATACTCCTTCTCGGTATCGGTCGGATTGGCCACGTAGATACTGCATCCCAGGTCGTATCCGGTCTCGTAGGTTATCCAGGGCGCCAGGTCCCAGAAGATATCGCCCAACTCACCGCTCAGAACCGTTATTCCATTCGTCATCGCAGATCTACCTCCTCTCCCTTAAGCGCTTTCTTCACCAGTGATAGCGCCCAGGCCCCAAGAGCCACCATGATGGCGATATCGATCACACCGGCTACGATAGCCTGCCAGAACTGCGGCTGGTACTCGGTGGGGTAGTAGCTGTAATACTGCTGCGGTTGATAGATCATTCGCCAGCCTCCTTTATCTGCTTTGGCTTAGCTTTCTCAGAAGACAGTGCCGGCACCATTTTCATGACGAGCCACATCATCAGCATCATCATGCCCAGGTTAATCAGACCGGAAATAAAGCTTTTCAGCGAGTCGGGCAGGATAAGCCATAGACCGGCAGTGAGTAACGGGGGTAACACCATCGTAGCCAGCAGACCGATAATAATAGGCAGCCAGGCAAATCCTTTCTGCCAGACAAGGTACACCGATTTTGAGCTTATGTCGGCGTAAACGTAGAACTCGCTGCCCGGCCAGGGCTCGACGCCGGCGTTACGGCAGGCCTGCTCAAGCTCAACGAGAACTTCTTCCAGCGGCGGATCGAGAAAGTCGAGCTTCATGAGGACCAGGGCACCTTCAGCCGCACCCTCTTCCAGCGTGGTGAAGACACCCAGGTCCTCGATATCTTGAGCCTGCCCGATAAGGACAGGCGTATAGCCCGGCGGGGTAAAAGCATAGGGCATGTGATATCACCTCCCTGTGCTTATTCCACCAGTCTCTTTCCTCTAAGCCCCCATACCGTCAGGTCGACGGTAACCGCGCCGCCGGCAATCGCTGCCGTCTCGCCCGTGGCGACCAGCGTGAGCTTGTCTCCACCAATGAGCCTGAGGGCGTTACCCAGCTCGTCCGGATCGGCGAAGTCCCTGATGACATCTCGGTAGACCTTGACCTCGGCCGCGCCGTCCCAGTAGGCACCGACTAGCACCAGGTCATGGTCGTAGACATCCCCGGCGGCAATAAGCGCCTGGGTGGCCGTGACCCGGTCAACTGTGCTGTAAAACAGCTTATCGACGTCATCCGATGTAGGGAAACGGGAGACCCGGAAATTGCAGATGAGGTCGCCGGCAGTCAGAGCTGCCTGCTGATGCACACGGATCTCGTGGCCCCTCAGATACCATATCTCGTCTTCGGGTACCTCGATCTCTCCGGTTACCTGTGCGCCTATGGCGGTACCGATAGGCACAGTGATGCTGACCTGTCCATTCCTGGAGTCAATCCTGTCCAGGGCGTGCTGCTTTTCAGCCAGCGCCAGCTGCTCCGAGAATACCTGGAGCGGTAGCCCTACCCAGAAACCGGATTCAATGTCGTAAGCGCCCAGGAGACTCAGCCACTGGTCCAGCGGAGGCACCCATCCCTTGGGAGGCCGCGTGCCTGGATAGCCCGCGTACTGCTGCGGAATTATCTTGTTTACCATCTCTTAAACCTCCTTATAGATTTCACCTCCGGCTACTTGCTGGTGCCGGTGACGCCCTTCATCATGGGCATCAGGATCGCCATCATCATGACCATCATAATCATCGGCATCATGGCGGAAAACATGCTGGTCATCTGGTCGGTCTGTTGCGGGTAGTAACCCGATACCGTGCCGTACTGGTATTGCTGGGGCCGGACCTGCTGCCCGGTAAACTGCTGTGTTCCAAACATTGTCGATTTCCTCCTTTTATTTGTGGTCTTATCTTGCTTACTCTTTGGCGGTGACGCCTTTGAGCATCGGCGTCATGATGGCAAACATCATCACCATCATGATCATGGGCATCATCATGGAAAACATCCCGCCTAACTGGTCCGTCTGCGCCGGGTAGTAGGAAGACGGAGCGCTTACCTGTGCCGGACTGTACTGGCCGGGCGCCACCGGCCCGGTTACCTGCTGTGCTGTGAACATGCCTGCCTCCTTTTTCATTGATTAGAACTCCTCACCTGGCTGATATCATTCCTGGATTAGCAGGTGTTTTACCGCTGCCGCGACAGCGATAAAACGTATAACAGAGATGCTTTCAGGATGACATCAGGAGATGTGAGTGTTACTCGAACATGGCCCGGCGATAGCGCTCGACCATTACCTCAGCCTTGCCGTCAACCCCCCGACCATAGGCGCTGACCCGTCCTTCCTTGACCGCCATTCCCGCGGGGGCGATTCCCTGCATCCCGCTGCGGAACGCTTCGGGCGTGGCGCCTTCCCGGTAGGAGAGCGGTACGTTTCGCTCCAGCTCATTCCAGCTTGCATATTTACCCATCGAAACACCTCCTGTTTAGTCTTTCTGCCCGGTCGCGGCCGGACAGTGGGGTAATGCAACCTGGCCCAAAAGGAAAAGGGGTGAGCCTGAACCTAATGAGCTCAGGTTGCTCACCCCTTTTCTTGTAGCCCGAGAGCCGCCGGCAAAAACAATTAGCCCTGAGAGCCAGTCTTCACCGGCTAAGCTCTCAGGGCTTACGATTTAAGCCTATAATACGACAGAGAGGTTGTCAAGATGTTACGTGCGTATATACGC
>CAYOKF010000057.1:3942-8607 GCA_964404475.1 uncultured Dehalococcoidaceae bacterium
CTTTCAGCTTCATCAGCCTCTCTGGGATTCTTTTTAATGCGGACAAGCACGCCGTCATTGACGATAACCTCGACCGTATCGCCGGGCTTAAGGCGGTTATATACTACCCACGCTTTGGGAAGGGTGACGCCAAGGCTCCCCTCACCTACCCGGAAAAGGATCCGCTCCACCAGTATTGGCATTAGCCTGGCCTTTCCGGCGACCCTTTCCTGAATTTCACGTTGTTCGCCTCAAACATGGCTTCCCGCCAGTTCCGCCACTTCTTCTCCTGGGATTCGGCGTACCGCTTCACCGCTTTCTCCGACCACTCTTTTTCCTGGCGTAAGGCTGTTATTCGGCTGGCCGGAAACAACGTAATCCCAGGGTTGTTCACCGGGCTCGGGTTGTTTGCCTCGTAGTCCAGCCGTAAGAGCATCGCCATCATCACTAAGGCAAGATAGTTATTCCACATTTACGATTTTTCCTTTTACACCCATCATGGCATTGAGGATCGCCGCCAACTGCTGGCACATCTGATCGGCCATGTAGGGTATTTGAGGTTCGGCGCTGGGATCCAGAGGTATTAACTTGACCTCGAACCGGCCTTGACTCCGGTAGTTGGTCATCTCAACTCTCAGGTGGTTGCCGATCTCCTGGGCCCGTGCCATCTTCTCCGGATTCATCCCGAACATTCCCTGATTAAACATTATTCTGCCTCCTTGTGTTCTTCCTGCTCCCCACCATCGGTATTACCCTGAGGCAGGGGATTCTGTGTCTCTGCTGCCTGCTCTGTCGGCTGTGAGGCGGCTCCCTGTTGCTTTACGCTCTCCGTTTCCCATCCGTCCAGAGGCCGCTGGGGAAACATCTGCTGCTCCATCACGTTCCACATCATGTCCATGACCTTATCAATCCGTTTGGCATACGCTTCGTCAACAGTCTTTGGCGGTGGCACCTGGGGTATCTTCTGCTCGATGTAGCCGAGCACACCGCTGACCGCGTCCTGGGCGGCTTCCCGGGCCATCTCGAAGCTGGAGGCCTTGGCCCTGACCGCGGCGGCGTCCTGCTCCTCCCTGGTCTCTCTCATCAGCCTCAGAATTGGCTCCAGCCGCCTGGCTTCAGCGTCGGCAGACGTTTTTTGGATGTTGACCAGGTCCATAACCATGAGCATCGCCGCCCGGAGCTTCATCATGCCCTTGAGCTCCTGCTGCTCCTGCTCGTCACCATCCATGTAGCGTATCAGCACCGCTTCAGGCGTAATGACTTCCTGTCCACCGCCGGTCTTGCGGGTTACCGGCCATACGTTGCCTTCTTTTCCTTTCTCGTCGATTACCTCTCCCTCCGGCGGAATGAGCTTGGCCATTTCCTGCCTTACGGTCGTCTCGCTGAAATTGAAGCTGGTGATCAGCTGCTTGACGGTGTAGCCCTGTTTGAGATAGGTCCTTATCTGCTCTGCCTTGCTGGCTTCTTCCGGGCCCAATACCGTCTCGCCGCTTTCTGCCTCGTTTGTCTCCACGGTATTGGCGACCTCTTCAGGATTGCCGGAGTGATTGCTGGAACTGGTTTCCTCCTGCGTTTCTTTCTTGTGACCTCCCCGCATATGCCCGCCCAGGGCCTGCGGACTCTTGAAATCACGACCGCATACTGAGCACTTGATCATGCTGTATAACCTCCTTCCATTTCATTACCAGTAAATACGAGCCGTCTGCTGTCAGCACATACGCACTCAGCAAATACGCACCCCTGATTTAAATAGCTATATAAGGGGGCGCCGGGGGTGACCCTCCCCCCACCTCGACCAGATACCATCATAGGCTACCCTCCAGGAGCAGATGTACCGCCTGAATAACCCCGAGCTGGGGGGAGAGCCTTGCCACGCGGATGGCATCCCTCACGTCATGGGTGCGGCCGTCAAGTAAAGCTGCTATATTAGCAGCCGTTTCCGGGCTTATGCTCTCCCTGCTGACGAGCACCCCCCTTACCACCGTCAGGAAGTCCTCCCGGTTGTAGGCGCTGAGCGTTCTGATGGCGAACCGCGATCTGAGCTCCGGTGATAGCAGGCTCAGGCGGTTGCTGGCAGCGACCACCCGTAGCTGTTTGGAGAGATTAAGCTCACGGCCCCGCTTGACCCGCACCAGCCGGCCGCCTTCCATCATGGAGAGCAGGGCAGCGGTGTCGGCGGCGTTCATCTTGTCCAGCTCGTCGATAAGCAGCACCTCAGGCTTTCTCTCGGCGACGATATCCCATAGGCCAGCCTTCGATGTAGCCGAGCCAACCAGCCAGATAGCCCTCTCGCCGGCAATCCTCTCGATATCCCAGAGAAATAGCGACTTGGCCAGGGCTGGAGGGCCGGCCAGCAGCACGTGCACCGGCTTTTCCACCAGCAGGCAGGCCTTAAGCAGCTCCTTGACCTCGTCGTGGCCGATGATATCCCCGAAGAGATTATCGGATATATCCATAGGCTCAGGTGGCCTGGTTTCTGTTTCATCTTCCTGCCGGTTGCTGTTAACTATCGACCTGCCAAGCTCGCTGAGCCGGTAGCCGGTGTAGGAGTTGGAGCGGAAAACATTCTCCAAGTAGCCGTCTTTGAAGAGACGGCTTAATGTCGCCGGCCATACCCTGACATGCCGCCAGGACCAGCCCATCCTGAACTCGCTCATGTCTACCGAGTCCTCGAACCGGGCTATCTCGGACAGCAGCTCGATATCTCCTTGTTTCATTTCTCCCATCCCCTTTCTTTCGATATTTGCTGGTAGGCATCCAGTATCATTTTAAGTAACCGATCGGTTCCCGGCATCCCGGCTGTATCGGGATGCAGTTTCATCAGGAACTGCCGATACCGCTTCTTGACCTCCTGGTCCGATGCCGTCTTCTCCAGTCCCATGAGCAGGTACGGGTCAATCCCGTCGGGTTGACTAACCAGGTGGGAAAGCTGGGAAGGATCCACTCCAAGGCTCATAACGAACTGGAGAAAGACGTCTGTATCAAATGCATCGGGCGATATCATTTGCAGCCACCGCTGCAGATGCTCCAGAATAAGAGCTAACAGCTGCTGTTGCATTTGCTGTAATTTAGCTACTGTGTCTTCCATGTCGTTACCACCAGAAATGTCCGCAGAGTATCCCAAGCAGGAATCCGAAGAGTATCTGCCACCAGTATTTTCCCGTCAGCCTGCCGACCAGAATTCCCAGCGCCAGGAAGACGATGAGGAAAAACAGCGGTGATTTCTTCTGCTCGTCCCGGATAATCTCCGTCCAGGGTCTGCCGCCGACACGGCTCCAGAGCTGATGGTAAAGCTTCTCCAATAATCCGTTCATACTTTAGACACCACCTTTTTATCAAGCCAGCCTCGCTCTTCAGGCGGTACCGGTGCTCCGATGCGTTCGAAATCAGGGCATCTCCGGCATGAAACCAGCGCCAGCGCTTCACCGTGAGCCAGTCGCTGGATATCTATATGGCCGTTACCTGGCTTGGATTTTCTCGACAGTGGGTAGCCCTTTGCGCAGTAAATAAAGATTCCTTTTACCCGGGCGTGCGAGCACTCGTACAATGTTCTTGCGGTCATCCCAGACTCTCCTTCTGGGGCTGCTCCAGCCAGCTTTTAATAGCCGCAAGGTGACGCTCGTTGATATTGCGGTGGCTGAGTAGCTTCTCCAGGTCGAAGCAGTTCTCGCCGGGGCCGAGATGGATAACCGGTTTGCCTTCCGCCGTCCAGACGGCAAGTACTTCCTTAATACTCATACCGAGTTTTTTTTCCGTATCCTCCCAAAAACCTTCACAACTGTCACAACCTTCACGATTAGCTTCAAATCCCTGTGAAGGTTCATCGCCAACACCAAAACCTTCACGAACAGCCTCAGAATCCTGTGAAGGTTCAGCGGGTTCAGCAAACCCTTCACCAGAACCTTCACAGCGTGGCGCCACGTCTGGGCGTGAAAGAAGTGAAGGTTGTGAAGGATTTTCCGGGGATAAGGAAGGCTCCAGTGTAAGTCCGTACCGTATAGCCAGGTGCCGCATCTTCTCCTCATCCCAGCAGATAACCCGGCGTCCGCATCCCGGTATCCTTGTCTTCTCCAGCCCCAGCCTCCTGGTTTGCCAGCCTATCTTCTCCGCAAGAAGGGGTGGAGCCTCTTCATCCATCTGGTTGGCTTTTTCGGCGATGCACTTGCTGGAGAGCTCTTCGCCTTGCCTGTGGACTTCAATAATTGCCGCCAGCACCCTGCCGGCGTTGCTCTCCTGTCGCCTTGAGAAAAGGCTATACTGCAGCCGGTGGATGAAACCGGCTAAGGCCTCTACCATGGAGCGGTCGCCATTGAGCATTGCCTTGAGTGGGATCAATATCTCCTGGAGACGAGGCTGGAGATTCGGCTCAAGGAGCTCGTTGCCGAAGGTCCTCCCCTTGAGCTTGATCAGGTTGGCCAGCCTGAAGGTAAGGAGCTTCGCTCTCAGGTCGTTTACTTCTGTATCGAAAGATGGCGGCAACACCCTGGGGATATCGTCACGGGTGAGCGGCTCCATCTCCGACGTGAGACAGCGGCTCTCCAGCGCTTCATCCTTAAAAGGAAAGCGAGTAGCGATGAGCTTGGGGCCAAAGACCTGGTAGCTCCGGGGGTACCACTTGCCGTTCTCGTTATCTGCCCTTAAGACAGGCATGCCCGGACGGTAGCCGTTGTGCAGTAGTTTAACCAT
>CAYOKF010000058.1:0-8569 GCA_964404475.1 uncultured Dehalococcoidaceae bacterium
AAATTACACTTAGTTAGATTGTAATTTCAAAAAAGCTTTAATTGTGTGATTCATAGACATCATTTCAATTAGAATGGTGCTATGAATCAAGAAATACATACCCGGTTACGATGGATCAAGCACTATCAATTTTCAGGGATTCTGGGCGTTACTTGCCAGCGATGCGGGATCTCACGCCCAACTCTCAGAAAATGGCTTCAGCGTTATGAAGAATCTGACATTGTACTCACTATCAGGTAATGGAGATTTACCCAGCTCGTACAGCCGCTAATACTATCTTGTTCCTTGAGAAAATGGTTGAGGAGATGCGTTTCCCTGTCCAGAGTATTCAGACTGATCGCGGCAGGGAATTCTTCACTTTTATGGTACAAGAATGGCTCAGGGAATATTGCATCAAGTTCCGCCCTATACGGCCAGGACAACCTCATCTGAACGGAAAGGTTGAACGAGCCCGGCAAACTGATTTGAAAGAATTCTGGGCTTTAATCGATTTCTCCCAGGAACACCGACCAACTAGGATACTATCAACATTACTATAACTGGAATAGGGTTCACGGCTCATTAGGCAAAACACCTATGGAGAAGGTGGTCGAGCTCAGCAAGCAGACCCCGTTCTGGGATGAAGTGGAAGATAACTATGATACCACTAAAGAATTCATCAGAGTGCAAGATTATACACAATCACACGCCGGGTATCTAGAACTGCGTATAACCTTTGGTGATAATAAGTTTATGTCTACTCACCTTCAGGTAATTTGTCAACGCAAGGAAAATAGTATTAATATTGATTATATGATACCAGAACTGAAACAACTATTGGCCCAGCGGAAGAGGCAACAAATCACTGACCCCAGCCGGATACCTTCGGCGGTTTTGCTGCCCATGTATCTTAAAGAAGGACAATACTACCTTCTCCTCACGAAAAGAACCGAAAAGGTCAGGGAACATAAAGGCCAGATATCCTTTCCCGGCGGCGTCTGCGAAAAAGAGGACGGAACACTGCTGGAAACCGCTCTGCGTGAGTGCTCCGAGGAAATAGGTTTGCTGCCTGGAGACGCCGAGATACTGGGGGCCCTGGATGATGAATTCAGCGTGACTACCAACTACATCATTTCTCCATTTGTGGCTCTTATTCCCTGGCCATACCGCCTCCGGCTAAACGAGGATGAGATTCAGGAAATAATCGAAGCTCCTGTTTCACAGCTTCTGAAAAGCGGCTACGTAAAAGATAAGATTAAAGTTCCAGGTAGCGGGGTGATTACCACTCACCTATATTATTGCCAGGACAAGATAATCTGGGGTGCCACAGCTCGTATCCTGAACAAGTTCCTGGATATCCTGGTTACAGCCACACCTCAGAGTTAAGAAGTCAGGTTAAACTACATCCCGGTGACACTTCTAACCGATCAGGGTACAATCTTTCATGAGAATATTTCTCTCGTAACCGGCATACATACCCTGAACGGTGACCGTTTGTCCTGCGGTCAGCCGCTGCAGCCCGGGGCCCTGTTCCCGGTCAAAGGTGCACCTGACATTCCACAAAGACCTGCCGCCGGTTCCACCGAGCAGAACATAGAAAATATCCAGAGAATCCCTGACCATTACTTTATCAACTACTCCGGTTACATAAAGAACTCTATCCTTAAACCTCTCATTGGCCTGCACCTTATCCGACTGATAAATTGAGCCCAATCCCGCCACAGTTATCTTAATGGCACCCGAGTCCATCTCAGTCCCAAAATCAGGTTCCGCTTCAGTCTCAGGCTCGGCCTCAACTGACGTTCCCGGGTTGGTTTCCTCCTCGGCCTGCGCCTCTGGCTCAGGCATATCTTCCGCTTTTACTTCCAGCTCAAGTTCATCTATCGGTTCAGGCTCTGTCTCCAGCTCTGCCCTCTCTGCTTCCGGTTCTATCTCAGGCTCAGGTTCTACCTCAACCGCTGCCTCCGTATCCGGTTCGGCTGGTGGTTCCAGATCAGGTTCAACTGGCGGTTCCGGCTCTGTTGCCGGTTCAGGCTCAGCTTTTGCCACTGCTTTCTTGGCAGTTCTCCGTTTTGTCCTTGCTCTGGTTACCTTTTCCGGTTTATATTCCTCTTTCGCTTCCGGCACCACCTCCGCTTCTTCTTCGGCTACCGTTTCCATCTCAGGCTCGGCTGGCGAAACAGGCTCTTCTGCCACCACCGGTGGTTGAGACTCTTCAGATGACAAAGCAGATATCTCCGGCTCCGGCTCCGCCACCGCCGGTTCTGCCTGAGAAAGACTCTCTTCTCTCAATTCCTTATATGTCTGCGGTATCTTTTTGTAAGAATTTGAGAATAAAGGATAGCCACACCACTGGCAGGCCCAGTCACTGGTTCTGGCCGTCGGGCGTCCACAATTCGGGCACTTTTTCATGAGAAACCTCCCCCTGCCCCATAGGTTACACACGAAAGCAAGGTCTTGTCAATACATATTAACAGCTTTACCGCACCAAGATTCAAATTCTGATTTTTAAATACCTTGCTAAAAATATCCCGGGCTTTTCGTTCCTAGAAAAACGCTCTTGACCTGCTATAATGAGACAAGATAAATATTGTTGTTAGGGAAAAGTGAGGAGGCACTATGGAAAAGCTAAACGACTACAGCGGTGAATTTATTCCCGGTCTAAAATTCAGTGACTTATCCCATGAAAAAGCCATTCAGCTGCTGCAATTATACTGCCAGTTCTACATGGCTCTGGACGGTTTCTGGTACCTCACCATCAAAGATAAATTCAGTAACGAGGAAGCTCTGGCCAGTGATTTGCAGGTGTGGGAAAGACTCAGTAAATACGAAATAGCACGAATTACCAAACTACTCAATATTGACGGAAACGACATAATCACCCTGATGAAAATTCTTCAGTTTACCCCCTGGCAACAGCAAACGCAATACACAATAGATATAAAAACTCCGCATAGCGCCGTAATGACCGTCACCAGCTGCCGAACCCTGGAAGCCCTGGAAAAGGAGGGCAAGGGTAGAGAAAAAGATGTCTGTCAAACCGCTGACCCCCATATCCTCCAGAGTTACGCATCCCTGGTCAACCCCAAGATACGGGTAAAATACCTGAAAATACCCCCCAGAATCACCAGGGATGATATCTGCTGTCAATGGGAATTCATCCTCAAGGAATGAACATAACCTTTTCCTTAAGCCTGAATTAATCGCTCTCGTCTATTTGATACTTAACATCTATTTGTTAACTTTGTTTAAAAGATATTGACATTTTCTTGTGAAAACAGTATAATACAGTTGTAATTAGCGGAGGCAAGGATGGCCGGAAAGAACTATTATGACCTATTAGGGGTCAAGCGTAATGCTAGCCAGCAAGAGATAAAGAAGGCGTACCGCCAGCTGGCGCGCAAGTATCACCCGGATGTCAACCCTGGCGATAAGTCATCAGAGACCAGGTTCAAAGAGATAAATGAAGCCTACGAGGTTCTCTCAGACAAAGAGAAGCGCCAGAAATATGACAGATTCGGTGATCAGTGGCAATACGCTGACCAGTTCACCCAGGAGGGGAAGCAGGCTTATTCCTGGGATTTTGGCCGTGGCGGTACCACCGGCTTCCACTATACTACGGACGACATCGGGGGACTGGATGGCCTGTTCGAGGAGATACTGGGCGGCATTCATGGCAGAACCTATCAACGCCGGACACAACCAAGGCGAGGTCAGGATATCGAGTCAACAGTTGAAGTAACACTGGAGGAAGCCTATCACGGCACCAAACGCACCATCAGCCTCCAGGTAGAAGAACCCTGTACCGCTTGCGGCGGTAGCGGTCATATACAAAACCTTCCCTGTTCGGCATGCCGCGGCGCCGGGATAGTCCCCAAGACCAAGCGGCTTGAGGTAAACATCCCGCCGGAGTGAAAAGCGGCTCAAAGGTGCGCATCGCCGGTAAGGGTCAGGCCGGTTACGGTGGCACCAGCGGTGACCTCTACCTCAAAATGTCAGTCAAGCCGCACAAAGTCTTTGAAAGACAGGGCGACGATTTGCAGGTGAAGATAGACATTCCCTTAACTGTGGCGGTATTGGGTGGCGAGGCTGAAGTACCCACTCCCAGGGGCAAACTTGCTTTAAAGATACCGCCCGAAAGCCAGAACGGACGTGTCTTCCGCCTCAAGGGTCAAGGCATGCCCCACCTGGGCAGTTCTGGCCAGGGTGATATACTGGCCAGGTTAAATATTGTCTTGCCAACTAAGCTGACTACACAAGAAAAGGAGCTGTTCCAGCAACTAAGTAAGTTGCGGCCGGCTTAATCAGCAGGAGAGATAATTATGACTGATAACCGGGATAATAGAGAGATAATAGACGAGGACGATGAACCCCGTTACGTTATCAGCGTGGCTGCCAGGATACTCAGTATGCAAACCCACAACCTGCGCTATTACGAGAAGATTGGCATAATAGAGCCACACCGTTCACGGGGAAACATCCGGCTATATTCCGAAAGAGATATCGCCCTGCTCCGCCGTGTGAAATCACTGGTTGATGACATGGGAGTAAACCTGGCCGGAGTAGAGGTTATTTTACGCATGATGCAACGCATGGGCGAGTTGCACAATGAAGTGAAGCAATTAAGAGAAACCATGGATAACGATAGGGAGGTGAGTAGCTGATGAGACAGGAAAGATTTACCGAACAGGCAAGAGAAGCTATTGGCGCTTCTCAACAACTGGCGATGCAATTACACCACAGCCAGTGGGATATAGAGCATGTGTTACTATCCCTGCTGATGCAGGAGGAGGGGCTGGTTAGCGATATCCTCAAGGAACTGAAGATTGATATTGAAAGGGTAAGGAACAGGGTAAAAGATGCCCTGGATAAAGCGCCGAAGGTAACTTACGAAACAGGTCAAATCTATGCCACTCCGCGCACAGCACAACTGCTAACCAGAGCCGGCGAGGAAGCGGACAGATTAAAGGACGAGTTTATCAGCACGGAGCACCTGTTAATTGCCATTGTCAGCGAAGAAAAGGGTGAAGCAGCCAGTATTTTGCGCAGCTTTGGCCTTGACCAGGAAAAGGCATACGCAGCTCTGCAGAAACTTCGTGGCGGGCACCGCGTTACGGATACCAGAGCCGAGAGCAAATACCGCTCTCTGGAAAAGTATGGCCGTGACTTTACCGAATTGGCTCGCCAGGGCAGGCTTGACCCGGTTATCGGCCGGGATGAAGAGATTAAACGCGTGACGCAGATACTCACCCGGCGCACCAAGAATAATCCGGTGATTGTCGGCGACGCCGGTGTTGGTAAAACCGCCATTGCCGAAGGGCTGGCCCAGAAGATTGCCGCTGATGACGTACCTGACTCTCTGAAAGGCCGCAAGGTTATTGCCCTGGACATGGGGGCGCTTGTCGCCGGCAGTAAGTTCCGCGGCGAGTTCGAAGAGCGACTGAAGGCAGTCATGGACGAAGTTAGGCAGGCACAGGGCGAGGTTATTTTATTTATTGATGAAATTCATACCGTGGTTGGCGCCGGCGCTGCCGAGGGTTCGATTGACGCCAGCAATATGCTCAAACCCGCACTCTCCCATGGCGAACTGCAAACAATTGGCGCTACTACTCTTGACGAATACCGCAAGTTCATTGAGAAAGACAAGGCTCTGGAACGGCGTCTCCAGCCGGTATTTGTCAGTGAGCCCGGCGTCGAGTCTACTATTGAGATGCTCCGCGGCCTCCGGCCCCGCTATGAGGCACACCACAAAATTAAAATATCCGATGCCGCCCTTGAGGCAGCGGCAAAATTAAGCCAGCGTTATATCTCTGACCGCTTTCTGCCGGACAAGGCTATTGACCTTATTGATGAAGCTTCCAGCAAGCTGCGGATTGACACGGAAAGCGCCCCGCCTGAGGTTAAATCCCTGGAGAAGCGCCTCAATCACTTAGCCAATGAGGAGGATGCCGCCTCTCAGCGTCAGGACTATGAGCAAGCCGCCATTCTCAGAACGGAAAGGCTAAAACTTGAGAGTGAATATAACCAGGCTAAGAGTAACTGGCTCCAGCAGGAGAAGCTTGACGAAGAGGTAACCGAAGAACATATTGCCAGGCTGATTTCCAACTGGACCGGCATCCCCGTCTCCCAGATGCTGGAGGGTGAAGCCGAGAAACTCCTGCACATGGAGGAGCGCATCCACGAGCGGCTCATCAACCAGAAGGAGGCAGTGCTTGCCATTTCCGAGGCTATCCGCAGAAGCCGCGCCGGACTTAAAGACCCCAGAAGGCCTATTGGCAGTTTTATGTTCCTGGGTCCGACCGGTGTCGGCAAGACTGAGCTGGTGCGCACGCTGGCCTGGTTCCTCTTCGACGACGAGAACGCCATGGTACGCCTTGATATGTCGGAATACCAGGAGAAGCATACCGTATCCCGTCTCATTGGTGCCCCACCGGGCTATGTTGGCTATGAAGAAGGCGGACAGCTCACTGAGGCGGTTAGGCGGCGCCCGTACCGGGTCATTCTGCTGGATGAAGTTGAAAAGGCACACCCTGAGGTGTTCAATACCCTGCTTCAGCTCATGGATGACGGGCGCCTGACCGATGGTCACGGACGGACGGTGGACTTCAAGAACACGGTGGTTATCATGACCAGCAATGTCGGCGTGGAGCTTATCAAGCGCGAGACAAGCCTCGGTTTTGCCGCACCCCGTGAGAAAACCAAGACACAGCAACGCGGCTATGAGGACATGAAGGAAAAAGTAATGACCGAGGTGAAGAAGACCTTCCGACCGGAGTTCATTAACCGCCTTGACGAAATTATCGTTTTCCACGAGCTAACCGAGGAACAACTGAGAAGCATCGTTGACCTGATGGCTAAAGATTTGCAAAATCGGCTGGCAGAACGTAAGATAAGTATTGAACTGACCGACACAGCTAAGTCATGGCTGGCTAAAGAGGGCTATGACCCCGTCTACGGGGCACGGCCGCTGCGAAGAGTCATCGAGCGCTACGTGGAAAATCCGCTATCGTCCAAGCTACTCAGGGGAGAGCTCAAGGAAGGTGACGTGGTCAAAGTAGACCTCGGCGACGAAGGCTTGACCTTCAGGACAAAAAAGCCCGCCAAAGTTGCCGCCTGAGACAGGAATATCTGATTAGTTTTACGTAAGGTATTTGCCAAAAATGGTTGATACCCGGAACAGGCGGAGTATCAGAGACAACCGAATAATAATTTTATGGAACAAGAGGTAAGGAAACAGGGTTCAGCCAGGGCGGCCTACATCCTGGGCATTGTAGGGGCTATCCTGACTATCGTCATTGCCTTTGCCGTGGTTTACTACGGCGAATGGGTACGGGAGGAGATGGAAGGGTATGGCTACTTCGGGGCTTTTCTCATCAGTATTCTGGGGGGCTCCACCATTATTATCCCGGTGCCGATGCTGGCGGTAGTCTTCGCCCTCGGTGGTGTCATGAAGTACACCTGGCTGGTGGGGCTTTCCGCCTCATTAGGCGAGGTAGTTGGAGCACTCATCATATATGCCACAGGCTACGGCGGCGGGCAGGCGCTTTACAATAGCAAACACGGCAAGATTCAGGCTATCTACGACAGGCTGATGAGTCACATGGAGCGCCGGGGTTCCATAACCCTGTTCTTTCTGGCATCAATTATTAACCCCTTTTTCTACCCTGCCGCCCTTGCTGCCGGAGCCATGCGCTTCGGTATCAGAAGATACTTCCTTATCTGCTTTTTGGGTAAGACAATTAAAGCTATGACTGTCGTCTACGCCGGTTACTGGGGGCTCAAGGGCCTGTTCCAGATGCTAGGCGTAAACTTAGAGGTTTAGCTCTCCTCAATAATAATTCGTATTATCTTATCACCCTCAAACTGCGGATTCTGATTCGGGTCCCGCGGGGTAAGCGACTCAAGAACATCCATACCTTCGATTAACTGCCCGAAGACCGAGTGTTTCCCATCCAGACCCTGCTGTAGCTTATAACAAATGAAAAACTGGGAGCCGTTGGTATTAGGGCCGGCATTTGCCATGGACAGCGCACCGGGAACATGCCGGTGTCCGCTAAACTCATCAGCAAAGGAATAGCCGGGGCCACCCCGCCCCGTACCTGTCGGGTCTCCCCCCTGAGCCATGAAACCGGGGATTACCCTGTGGAAGGTAACGCCATCATAGAATCCCTCTCTGGCCAGAAAAACGAAGTTATTAACGGTTACCGGCACGTCCTCAGCAAAAAGCTCAAACACCATATTGCCCTTTTCCATTTCAATGGTAGCTGTATACTGTTTACCGGTATCAATTATCATTGGTGGTGGCGATGAGTAGGTCTTGGGCGGTGAGGTAGGTTCCGGAGCAGGAGTGACTGGTGTTTCCGGAGCAGGAGTGACTGGTGTTTCCGGAGCAGGAGTGACTGGTGTTTCCGGCGTCTCTCCACCACATGATGAACCAAAGATGATAATTAGGCCCAGTATGATGCCAGTCAATAATGATAATGTAACTTTACCTTTCATAATGCATTTCATAAGCGCTGCCTCCTTATTTCTGTCATGCTATCACCCGGCTTGTCAACCAGATTTTAGCTCATTCTGCACCTGTTAAGCA
>CAYOKF010000059.1:0-8469 GCA_964404475.1 uncultured Dehalococcoidaceae bacterium
TACGCTCGGGTTTTACCGCCTGCTTTACCGTTTCCGTCATTACCAAAGATGGTGCTACAGCATTAACATTAACGCCGTAGGATGCCCATTCAATAGCCAGCGTTCTGGTAATCATGTCCACGGCGCCTTTTGTAGCCGCATAGCCCTCATTGCCTCCGTCCGTTGCTCGTATCCCTCTGATTGATGACATATTTATGATCTTACCCTTTTTATTCTCAATCATAATCTTTCCGAAGGCACGGCAGCTTAGCATAACACCTTTAACATTGGTATTAAACAATGAATCCCAGTCTTCTACGGGAAAGTCAACCGCAGCTCTCTTCACATTTCTTCCCTGTGCATTTACCAGTATATCAACTGTTTCATATTTAGCTAAAATCTGCCCCACCAGCTGACCTAGACTCTGTTCATCAGTGCAATCAACCTGAAAAGCCGCGGCTTCCACTTTAGCTTCTGTTTTAATCTTCTGGGCTACCTCTTGTAGTTTGGGCAAGTCTCGACTGGCAATAATTAACTTGGCGCCTTGTTTAGCCAAACCCGTGGCACAAGCCTGCCCGATGCCACCCGCGCCCCCAATGACCACAGCGATTTTTCCATCCAGTCTGAACATCTTATCCTCCCCAACAAAGTTAGCGTTCCTTTTTTAACCAAATTGACCTGCCACCAGTAGTTGTACCACTTCTTACGTCGTTGCCATAGTTAAGATAGTTTCAGGTGGCGGCGGCTGGTATCTAAGAGCACTATGGGGACGCACCTGATTATATTCCTTCACCACAACTCAATCAATATCTCCGGCCACACCTAACTTTCAATACTAACGGCCTACCCCCAGCCAAGTAATGTGGGTAGTTTATAGCCCGGTAAAAGGTGTATCGCTTTTTGCGGACACTCAAGGCAAACACCACAAATCATGCAATCTTCCGGATACTTAATATAGGCTTTCCCATTTTTTTTATCCATTCTTATTACGTCCATGGGGCAATTCCTGACACAAATACCGCAACCATTACATAAGACGTCGTCAATAGTATCAATCGCCATCGTTAGCATCTCCTTTTATGGGTTGAAATAATCTTCATTGTATGTTAGCTATTATTCCTCAGGGAATCTCATAGGGTATCTCTCTTCATAGGTTCTTGACATATCAGGACGCCATTCTTCGGGTATAACCTCCTTAAATGCCCTCATTTCTCCGTTTTCTTCTTTAAGTATTACCCATGCCAGCCAGGAAGTATCGTCCCTTCTGGGGTAGTCCTCACGGTAGTGATTACCCCGGCTTTCCGTTCGGAAGAGCGAAGCCCTTAGCTTCATTTCAGCATTGATAACCATATTGTTAGTTTCATGAGCCAGACGTAATTCGTGGTCATCTCGGGCATACATCTTGGGAACGATATGGTCACGCAGAAACTCGACTGTGCTCAGTGCTGTTTTCATGCGGTCTTCTTTCTTAATATAGAGTACGAAGTACGGTAACAGGGTATTTTGAAGTATCTGTGTCACCCAACGAGGGCTAAAACCACCTCTACGCTCCAAGGGTGCAAGTAATCTCTTCTTTAATCTGGTTAGTAGCTCACCATCGACCTCTAGCTTTGCTGCTTGCGAGGCATATTCAGCAGCTCCTAACCCCGCTCTAGCACCGGTAACAGCTGCATGCATCGTAGCAAAGCCAAAACCAGAATAAGAGGCGCCAACAAATGATGTGCCTAAACTATCCCCGGCAGCGAAGAGACCGTGAATATTGGTGGCGCAGCTGTCATTAACCGGGCAGATTCCATCAGTGGCATGTCCCAGCATAGAGCCATGAGCGCCAGGTCCCCCAACAACATGCCGGTTTCCCTGTGAGTCTTCCGTAAACAGTGGTGCCCGTCCAACATGTGCTTCATATTCAGCGTCAATCCAACCATGCCAAGCCATACCGCGAACAGGCACTTCATTACCTTCAGCATTGACGAGCTTTCTATTTGACCAACCTCCAGGTAGAGCAGCAGAATGCCCTGATGAGAACATAAGATACATTGGAGGCCAACCAGGATGCTCCGGATTTATGGATTGCGGGCTGACAAATTCCTTGCCGGTTATCACCGCACCGGCACAGTATGCCATCACATGCCCGTCGGCGGTGAGCTGATGGGTGGGATACCCCAGCGGCCTGAAGCCGCCACCACCGGCACTGATAACTGTTGCTTTTGCCTTTAATATATTAACTTCAGTGTCTTCAATGGTCATGCCAATGGCACCGACGACCCTACCGTCCTGCTGGATAAGGCTCGTAACCATAAACCTATCCATAATCCTGACGCCGCTCTTGACCATCTGTTTCCTGATAATCTCCGGGAAACCTGGTAGCCAGTGGACGACTTCGCTAACCAGAGGGGGAAATTTATCTCTATCGGGGAGGCCTAGATTTTTCAAAGGGTGAGATAGCCTCCGCGGTACCTCATTTTCTTTGAGAAATTGAACTCCCCACGATTCTAAGTCCAGGTACCGGGCATATGAATCCTTAAAGACTATTTCATTCCAGTGCCGGTTATTGACATACTCACCTATCGTGCTAACCTGCGTCAACCATTCATCAAGGTTATGACCCCATCCGGGATTAAATACCATAGTATCGCCGGCATAGGGTGTCTCCCCTGACTTGCTAACATAACCCTTATCGACGAGTATCACTTCCTGGCCCTGCTCTTTAGCCTTGATAGCGGCAAAACAACCTGCCATACCTCCTCCGATAATCAGCACATCGGTTTCAAATACACTTTCTAATGGCATTGGTGGCCCCCCTTATCGCGTTTGTTTGATAGTTTAGCAATAAATCAGAAGTTCTTCAAAAACTCTCGGAAACCGAAACACAACAAAATGCCATCGTTTAATGAATTAACAAAGTGAGCTTCTGTTGGCTGCTTCAGCAAATCATGACCTGCCTCCAAAATTAGTCCATTTTTTAAGTTAGTGTCACCGGTATCACTATTGGGGGCAGGCCACTGAAACTACTATGCACGAAGAAATTGAGGAAATTCTCCCGCTCAACAAATGCTTCAAAATATATCAAGTATTTCACCCTCTTGGGAGGGGATGAGCTTTGAAGCATTTTTACACTACAACGACTTACTTGCGTGGAACAAGGCAAGCCACCGGTGGGCTGAGATATATACTGAGAGTATTACCTGACCTGCAAAATGGATAAGACCTCACTCCTTATAGTTAAATAGTTACAGGAGGCTGGTGATAGCTATCCGCAACGCTTTTTCAGAAAAAATCAGATTTTACCTCAAATCTTAACAGCTTCTTAACATTTATACACTTTAATTTATTAAAATTGGGTGGTCTGCACTTTAGATTGGTGATGAGCGGATTGGCCGAAAAGGAGGGAACAAAATGAGCGCACCTGACCAAAAGAGTATCTTTACCTGCAGTCGCCGTGATTTCCTGAAAGTCGCCGGGGTGTCCGCGGTTGGACTAACCATGGCGAACGTATTCTGGGGGTGTGCGGCTCCAGAGACAGCTCCAACCCCGGTCACTAACGGGGGTAGAGTGCCCTTAAAACAGGTGGGTAAAAACGAATACGAGACCGACGTGCTGGTTATCGGCGGTGGTCTGGCAGCCTGTTTTGCAGCGGTAAAAGTCAGGGAGAAGGGGCTCAATGTCATCATGGTCGATAAGGGGTCTGTCGGTTTATCCGGTGCTTCCCCCTGGGCTGGCGGATATTGTGTCTTTGATGAACAGTTGGGACATGACCGGGCGGAATGGATTAAAAACGTAAGCGCCACCGGGGAATATGTCAATAACCGTACCTGGCTGGAAATTTTTATGGATTATTCGGCTGCCAGATACCAGGACCTTGCCAACTGGGGTGCGCTTGACGTTACCGAGTTCGGTCCGGTGTTGAAAAAGAAGGCGGTTGAGAGCGGTGCTTATATCATCGAAAGAACCATGATAACCGATCTCCTGATGCAGAATGGCCGTGTGGTCGGGGCGATGGGATTCCCCATGGAGGAAGACACGGCAATTATCGTTAAGGCAAAAGCCACTATCATGTGCACCGGTGCCGGCACCTTTAAGTCCTACGGATTCCCCATAGCTTGCCTGACTTTTGATGGAGACGCCATGGCCTACCGGGTGGGAGCGGAAATCACCGGAAAAGAATTTGTTGACACGCATTTTACCTCGGCTGAGTATCCCGCCGCCTGCTGGGACCAGTGGGGGATCATGCGCCGAGGCTTACAAAAAGGAGGGGAACCAAGATGGGGCGGACATGGACTTGACCTGGGTATGGAACTGCAAGCCCATGAGGGCAACATTCCAACTCAGCTGGGCCCGCCGTCCGGAATGGGACCACCGGGAGAAGGAGGACCACCACCTGGAATGGGTCCGCCACCCGGAGGAGGACCGCCACCCGAAGGAGGACCACCAGGAGAAGGAGGACCACCCGGCATGGGACTAGGGGGAATCATTGGTGGCGCTTCTTGCGGCATGGGAGTCCACAAAGCCGAAGGCATCTGGCCGGTAGGCACCACCTGCGCCTCCACCATCCCCGGTCTTTACGCAGCCGGAGATGCACTCGGTTCAATGCTTAGCGGTGGCAGGTACGCGGGTGTCGGCACGTCTTCATCCGGCTCTTCAGTTCAGGGCGCCATAGCCGGAGAGTATGCCGCCGATTATGCCCGACACGCAGATAGCCCCGGCATCTCCAGCAACGAGATAGACAGGATAAAGGCAAGCGTCTTTGAACCGAGGGAACGGGAAAAGGGCTTTTCGCCGGGGTGGGTAACCCGCACCATGCAAAACATAATGTTTCCCTACTACGTTATCTACGTCAAGGAGCAAAGAAGGCTTGAGGGTGCGCTGGCTAATATTGAGTTCCTGCAGCAGCATATAGCTCCAATGTTAATCGCTAATGACCCCCACGACCTTCGGCGGGCTCATGAAGTCAAGAACATGCTGCTCAATGCCGAAATGAAACTGAGAGCCTCCCTTTTCCGGACGGAAAGCCGGGGCTGCCACTTCAGGGAGGACTATCCGGCCCGAGACGATGCCAACTGGCTGGCATGGGTGAAGCTGAAGAAAGATGATAAGGGCAATATGCTGCTGATGAAACAGGAAATACCCGAAGAATGGAAGCCTGACCCAGGTCTCTCCTACGAAGAAAGATACCCGTTCCTCAGATTCCCGGGCGAGCTTGAGTTTCTGGGAATGAAATAGCTGAAAGTAACGGCTGGAATTAAGAGTTTGATTACTTAAGGAGGGTAATACCTATGGCTATCGAAAGAATTGATGGCTGTATAGGCTGTGGAGAATGCGTACCGGCCTGTCCTATGGACGTCATCAGGATGGATGAAAAGACAAATAAAGCGGTAATTAAATACCCCGAAGATTGCCAGATATGTCACCAGTGCATGCTTTATTGCCCGGTGGAAGACTGCATCACCATTACTCCTGAAAAATATTCACCGCTCACGGTAGCCTGGGGATAAGCTGACCAGCTCCCATTCTTAAGGAGGTAATCGGTTGATGCGTACTAGCATTGGTGTAAGCGAGAGCCCTTCATGGGGACGTGGCCAGCAGGTGGCAATCCCGATTGTAATCTACGTAGTGGTGCTCCTGATACCGTTGATTCTGGGGGCTTTTCAAGACCTGCCGCGCCGGAGCTTAATTCGGGAGTTCACCGACGCCCTGCTACTGGTCGGTTTCATGGCGCTCTATATCGAGTTCATCCTGTCAGGGCGGTTTAAAGCGATTTCCGGCTATATTGGTATCGACTGGGTTAATCGTGTTCATCACCTGATGGCCAAGATACTGGCGGTATTTCTCCTGGTGCACCCGTTTCTCGTGGTGAGACCATGGGAAAGCGTATCAAAGGCAATTAAAGACGCCTCGGTGATTTTCTCTTCACCATACATAAATACCGGCATTGCTGCCTGGTTCCTGCTCCTGATTCTGGTACTTCTGGCTATTTTCCATGACCGACTCCATATCCGCTACGAGGCGTGGCGGCTCAGTCATGGAATCGGCACCCTGGTTGTGGCTTCTCTCGCCACACACCACGTGATTACCCTGGGCAGGCACAGCGATACCATATTCACTACACTGTGGCTGATACTACTGGCGATTTCTGCTCTTACCCTGTTATACATTCATGTCATCAACCCCTTACGCAAACGTGCCCATCCATATCATGTGGTAAGCAATACACAAGTCGGTGAGGGCATGTGGAATCTCACCATCACCCCCGACTACCCGGGCAGACTGGAATTCACCGCTGGCCAGTTTGCCTGGCTGACCCTGGGCCGGTCACCGTTTAGCATTTACGAGCACCCGTTTTCCATGGCGTCCTGCCCGTCCGATTCCCCCGATATTTCCTTTCTTGTCAAGGAAAGTGGCGACTTTACGTCACGAATTGGTGAGATAAAGCCAGGGACACGAGCTTACCTTGATGGGCCGCATGGTAATTGCACCCTGGCTGGACGGTACGGTGCTGGTATCTGCCTTATTATCGGCGGTGTTGGCATTGCCCCTGCCATGAGCATCCTGCGGCAACTCCATACCTATGGCGAGCGGCGACCGATCCGCCTGGTATATGGTGCTGAACGCAAGGACGAGATTGTTTTCACTGATGAATTCAAAGCGATGCAGGAGAGTCTTGACTTCAACGCCTATCTGGTTTTGTCCGAACCGCCAGCAGACTGGCATGGTCTCCGTGGCATCCTAGATGAAAGCACGCTCAATCAGTGCCTGACTGGAAGTGGACGTGAGGACTGGCTCTACTTTGTGTGGGGACCAGATATCATGATAAAAAACGTTACCAGAACATTACGGGAATGTGGTGTACCACGACGCCAAATTGTCACCGAGCGTTTTACCTTCTAGGTTGCGGGACTCTGAATGAAAAAGCTGGTGGTTTGGTGGTGGACAATATGCGCACGTTTTGGGTCCTGGAACAATGCCTTATCTAGAGCAGGTCTACACCCAAAGAATTTCCGGAATATTCCAGACGAACGGCTGTTTGAAAATATTGAGCAAATTTGGATTACGCTAGGAGGATAACCTAGAAAACAGGACTTGATAAAACCTCGCTTTTTGCGCGATATGCGGCAAGCCTCTTGTCGGGCATTGCCTCAACAAGAAGTATCGCTATTACCAGTGTAGCAATGCCAGGGTAAAGGTATTGACATTATTAGGCTATTGCCCCATAATTTCTATGTACATGGGATATATGGAGGTGAAAAATGCCAGGGACAAAAAAATTGTCTAAATACTATTTGGATATAGAGCCTGAACTGCGCAACCGGGTTAAGGCTTTTGCCGCTTTGAAGGGAAAGACAATGAGAGATTGGCTAACTGAGGCAATTATAGCCAAGCTGGAAGATGAAATTGATTCCTCTGAAGGGCTAGCGGCCTTAGCGGATACTGAAGGCACTAAATCTTTGGAAGATTACCTCGCGTCAGTGAAATAACAGGCTGATTGATGTATAGGATTGAGGTAAGACGGCGGGCACAACGGGCGTTAGATAAATTGCCCAAGTCTGATTTTCAAGCAGTCATTGAAGCTATAAAAGGCTTGACAGAGACACCGAGGCCAAGAGGTATTGAAAAAGTAAAAACTTCGGGCTTATGGCGGATGCGGCAAGGTGACTGTCGGATAGTCTATGCTATAGATGATAAGGAAAGCCTTGTTACCATCGTGCGTGTCGGGCATAGGCGGGAGATATACCGGACACTTTAATTAAATGGTGATGCCGAGTATGGAAAATAGACAAGGTCTTTACACAGAAATACCGCGCAAATCTCTTATAGATGAGGTAAGAAGGGTAGCCCACCACCTGAGCAAACCACCAACAATGGAGGAGTTTGACGAGCATTCAAAAGTAGGTAAGGCAGTAACGTGTTCAAAGAAATTCGGTGGTTGGAAACAATTTCTAATTCGAGCCGGTTTAAACCCTGATGCTACTCGTACTCATATTCCGGACGAGGAGCTAAAGAATGAGTTCTTCAGAATTTGCGAATTATTAGGGCATACTCCAACTAGTCAAGATTTTGATAAAAACAAACAAAAAGGTAGTGCATCAACAATTGCACTCCGTTTTGGAAAGAGTAGCTGGACTGAGGCTTGTAAAAACTTAGGTCATTTACCACCTCCTAGAAAATTGCCTCCACCAATAGGTGGATGGAACAAAGGTATTGACCGAGTAAAGATAGATGAAGATAAACTGAAATTCATGTATGAAGAAGAAAAGCTGTCAGCGAGTGCGATTGCGGAAAAACTTCAATGTGGTAGAGGGACTATCCTTCGTCGTTTGAGGCGTGCGGGTATAGAGGTTAAACAACGTTATTACCAGCAAAAGCAAGAAACAACGCCAGAAAGTATCCTATATGCAGAACTTGAACGGCGGCGTATCCCATTTATGCCACAACAGCCAATAGACGGTCTTTATGTGGTTGATGCGTTAATTCCAGGTGCAAAAATAATAATCG
>CAYOKF010000060.1:0-8312 GCA_964404475.1 uncultured Dehalococcoidaceae bacterium
CAAGCCTCGGCAGCCGTCGGTGAACTGCTGACATCAAGCGGTACCGGCTTCAGCCCCAATAGCGCCGTCAGCGTCCAGCTTGGCCCTAAAGAAGTAGCCCGCCCCAAGACTAATGAATTCGGTAGCTTTGAGGTCACCTTCAACGTACCAGACTTGAAGCCATCCACTTATGACGTGAGGGCTGTTGACGAGGATAACCATACCCATCGGGTAAAATTCACCATTACTGCTGGAGTTAGCCTCGATAAAACCGAGGGCGCGGTGGGCAGCATGCTCACTGCAACCGGCCACGGTTTTGCGCCAAACAAAATCGTCTCCATCACTTATGATGCTGACCCCGTAGCCCAGACCACCGCCGATAATAACGGCACCTTCTCCTGTTCCTTCAGCGTCCCGGTAAGCCCCAGCGGCAGCCACCAGATTACCATTAGTGACAGCACCATCACCAAACGACTTACTTTCAATATAGAATCAGCCCCCCCGCCGATACCCGATCCACTAATACCAATAAATATGAGTGAAACCCAGTCAAAAGCGTACTTTGATTGGGAGAAGGTTACTGACCCCAGCCTGCCGGTAACCTTCTCCCTCCAGATTGCTGCTGACCAGAATTTCTCCTCTATTGTGCTGGAGAAAACAGGATTGACCGCTTCTGAATACACCCTGACGGAAGCTGAAAAACTGGTAACGGTGGCCATGGACAGCGGCTACTACTGGCGCGTGAGCGCCACAGACAGCGCCGGCAATGAGAGCGAATGGTCAACACCATGGTCATTCCGTATTGCCGCCCCACACACACCGGCGCTGCTGCTGCCCGAAACGGATACCAGGCCGGAGACAAATTTGATTCACTTCGACTGGGAGGACGTTTTCAGTCTCAATCCTCCCATAACCTACACCCTTCAGGTTGCCGCTGACTGGGCTTTTACCAATATTATCCTGGAGAAAGCAGGATTGACCGAATCCGAATACACCCTGACCGAAGAAGAGGAACTGGCCGCAGTTGAACAGGAAGCTCCCTACTACTGGCGGGTCAAGGTTATTGATGATGCCGCCAATGAGAGCGAATGGTCAACACCACAGCCTTTTTATGTCGGCTTTTCCTTTACGCCACCGGGCTGGTTGCTATATACTTTAATAGCGATAGGGGTGATATTAATCGGTTTACTCGCTTTCTGGTTTGGGAGGAGAACCGCATACTATCCGCAGGAATGACAATCTTCAGACGGATGAGGAGGTTACTTTAATGAAAAAGATAAGATTTTCCCGGCTGCTCGGTACCGCCGTTATTCTGGCCCTGCTGGTAGTAGCCGTACCCGCCGCGCCGGCCCAGGCTGCTTACTATCTATACGCTGCGCCTACCAGCGGTGATATCGGTAGCACCGTCAGCACCACCGGTACCGGCTTTACGCCAACCACGGATCCCGCAAACCCCAAATATGTTATCGTCTATCTCTCTAGTCAGGCACCCGTCACGAATGGTTATATTGACACTCATATCACCATTTATGAAGAAGTATTGCCCATTGTAAGCACTGACGCTGCCGGAAGCTTCACGCGTTCCTTTACGGTGCCATCCAGCCTCACCGATGGCACCACTACAGTCAGTGTCACCGCAGGTACTTATTATTTATATGCCTGCCAGTACCTCGGCACCACATTAAATAAATACATAGTGGCTTCAACCACCTTTATTGTAAGCGGCGGAGCCGGGGAGATAACCATTGACCCCGATGACGGCCCCGTGGATACCGAGGTGGAAATTACCGGCACCGGATTTGCCCCCAATGCCGATATCGAAATCGAATTTAACGGTGACGAGGTAGATATTGAAGACGGTGATGATGAAACTGACAGCGATGGTGATTTCACCTCCTACATACTCGTCCCGGAGAGTACCGCCGGAGACCAGACCATAACAGTCACCGTCTCCGGTGATGAAGTCACCGAAGATTTCACCGTTACCCCGGAAATATTTCTGGACATGACCTCGGCAGAAGTTGGTACCGTGGTAACCACTGACGGCACTGGTTTCGGTAGAAGGCAATCAATTTCTATATGGTTTGACAATTACGGAGTAGCTACTGACCAGACAGATAGTGATGGCAGTTTCAGTGTCACCTTTACCGTGCCTGACCGGACTGCCGGTATCTACGATGTAGAGGCTGAGGACGAAGACGAAAATTCAGACTTGGTCAAGTTCACCATATTTGAACCGGCGCCACCGCCGGAACCGGAGCCGGAACCGGAACCAGAACCACCGACACCGCCACAACCGGCGGTCTCCGGTAGCCTCAGTCCATCCGCTACCGGACCCGTGGGCATGAACCTCATCTTCACCGGTACCGGCTTTGCAGCCGGCAAAACGGTAACCGTCAACTATGACGACGAGGAAGTCGCCACCGGTACCGCTACTGCCGCCGGAATCGTGGTGGCTGTCTTCCCCGTACCGAAGAGCCAGGCCGGAGACCACACCATAACCGCTGATGACGGCACCAATACCCTGGAACTCACCTTTATCATGGAATCAGAAGCGCCCGGAATACCCACCCCGCTCCAGCCGGCAATGGGTGTACAGTTAGAATCACCGGTAGTCTTCGACTGGGAGGATGTTACTGATGACAGCAAGCCGGTAAGCTATACCCTCCAGATCGCCACTGATGAGGACTTCAATAAGTCAGCTATAGCGCTGGAAAAGAAGGAGCTTACCGAATCAGGGTATACATTAACCGAAGAGGAAGAACTCGATCTGGGTGAGCAGAATGTCCCTTACTACTGGAGAATCAGAGCCACTGATGCTGCCTCAAACGACGGGGAATGGACCGGAGCCGGGGAATTCTCCATTACGCCGCCATTTTCGATACCAAGCTGGGCTCTATATACCCTTATCGGAATCGGCGGGCTGTTGCTCTTTGGCGTCGGCTACTTCCTGGGCAGGAGAACCGCTTTCTATTACTAAGCACTGCTCACCCGCAGGCATTCCCCCCTCCTCCCGGCAGCGGAGAGGGGGGATTTTCTTTGGTAGCCCCTTGACTCTCCTCTTACGGGAGGGTCTATACTGCAAATAAGACCATCAAAAAGGCAAATAAGAACAGAAAACAGTGTTCAAAATCGGTGATTTCTCCAAACTCAGCCGGATCTCGGTGAAAGCCCTGCGCTACTATGATGAAATCGGTCTGCTCAAACCGGTAAAGGTAGACCACGGCACCGGCTATCGCTACTACTCGGCTGACCAGTTGCCACGGCTCAACTATATTATCGCCCTCAAGTACCTGGGACTATCACTTGAGGAGATCGCCACGCTGATAAAGGACAGCCTCACCCCGGCACAGATCCGGGAAATCTTCATGATAAAGCGGGCAGAACTCAAACAACGTCTAAACGAAGAACAGCAGCGGCTTACCCGGGTGGAGGAATTACTGAAATATTTTACCAAGGAGGGAACAATGCCAGACTACCAGGTAACAGTCAAGAATATCGACCCGCAAACTATCGCTTCAATCCGTGCTGTGCTGCCCACCTATGGCGATGTCGGCAAGCTCTTCGAGGAAGTCTTCGGCTACCTCGGCAGCCAGGGAATCACCAGACCGGTAGGCCCAACATTGTTTATCGGCCATGACCCTGAATTCAAGGAGCAGGATGTAGATGTAGAAATTGGAGTGCCGATTGATAAAGCAATACCGGGTACCGGAAGGGTGAAAATCTATGAACTTCACGGCATGGAACAGGCAGCCTGTACCGTCTACAAGGGGCCGTACGAGGATATAGGTGAGGCTTACTCGGCACTGATGGCCTGGATTGAAAGTAACGGTTATCAAATCACCGGCCCTGACCGGGAACTTTATCTAACCAGCCCGGCAGACACCAGCGACCCGGCAGAATACGTCACCGAGATACAGTTTCCGATAGAGAAAACGTAAAAGAAGCCAGAAGAACCTTTAGCCCCCTCTCCTTCTCACCCCACCCAAGAGGGGGTTTTCCCCTTTCCCCATACAAATAAAGAGGAGCACTTACGCCCACCCCTTTGCCCCCATCGTGTGTTATCTTTTCCCACCCTGCCACCCTCGTACCATCTGCGGCTTATGCCGTAAGCTATCTCATCACACAAAATCACACCCAATGATATATTTTCAAATTAGTCATATAAAATTCACGTAAATATTTATAAAAGTGTAAAATTTGATCTTGACAAATATATACATATATATGTACAATATTATGCTATAAATATCTTGCATATTATATAACACAATAATATTAAAAATGGTGGTGAAATGATGGTTAGTACTGTATTCTCTGATTTCATTGTGAGTGCTACAGACCTTAGAAATAACCAAAGGCTGTGGCTCGAAAGGGCTTATAATGAACCGATCACTGTTAGTTATGGTCGAAAGCAATTAGCCATTATGAATCGTGAAAAAGTCGGCAAATTGTACGCGTCTATTTACTACTCTGAATTAGTACTAAAAGTCTGTCAGGAAATTAAGGAAAAAAATAAAAGTGATACTTTACCTTGGGTGGATTACTTATCCGATGATGATAAGATGAGATTACAAAGTGAGCTTCTAAGTACCACGTTAAAAGCTATGGTTACCGGCAATTGGACTCAGTTAGAGCACCTGATTGAAGATTGGAAAGCAACAGCTGAAGTAGAAAGTAATCCTGAGTTTGCAAAGGCACTATTGTCAGAGGAAGACCCTTCGGATTATGTCAAAATCAAAGACTAGATACGAAATAGTCTTCCAAAACAACAGGATAGAAAAGGATTGGCTTGCACTAGAAGCAGAATTTCCAGAGAGAACGAATCAATGTAAAAGCTTCTTATCATCTTCACCTACGGATAGAAGGCAAGCTACAGACAAATTAAAGAAATTAAAGGGAAAGTTTAAAGGAATATTACAATATGATGTTACTAAAGATGATGCTAGGGTTTGGTATCGTGTTGATAAGAACAACCAAATGGTAATAATCAAATATGCTGGGCATCATCCTAATTGGTAATTTTAAGTCCTTTTTAATGTGACCATTCAGCAAACTCTATCTTTCTTATATCCAATAGCTAAAATATACTCCCCCTCACTCCCCTCTTGCAGTTTTTGGTTTGTACTGCTTGGCAGCCTCCACCAGCAATGCCAGACTCATCAGGAAATCATCATGACCCTGTGCCGGGTCAACGTAAAAGTTCATCGTCTGGCTGGGTCGGTACTGGCTCTTTGCCTTCTCCATTTCAAGCCAGAACTCCTCATACTCCGCCGAGCCATCACCCTGATACATTTTCAGCTTGCCTGAATTAACCGCCGCCAGCAGGCTGAATCCCAGCTCTGACTTTGAGCGCTGGGTAAAGGTAAAGGGAGAAACCCTGGAGCCCAGAGATTTTCTGAGAAAGGAACTCACCGGCTCACCGATACCGGTAGCGTCAACTACTATCCGGCGGCAGCGCCAGACATTTTTCAGTATATCCACCAGCTGCGGGTAAAGCTCGGTATGATTCCGGCCCGTCCACCAGTAGTGCTCCACCACGTCAATCCGCGGCTGTGTATTTGCCGCATCGCAGATATTGAAATCCAGCTCACCTATCGTAACCACAGTAGCGTCCCGCCGCGGTTTCAAAGCGCGCAAGTAATCTGATCCCGTGTCCTCGGCCTCCCCGGCCAGATCAATGCCGGCCACATACACCCGTCCCCGCTCAGACTGATGCTTGCGGACATGCTCACCCTGTAACTGAGCTCTCTGCTGCAAGCTTAAAAAGCCACCGCCACCACGGATAGGCAGGAGACGGTACTGGGTCAGAAAGAGCGGATGATTCTCTCCCAGCCGTTCCCTCTCTTTCTCCACATATGCCCGGTAATCAGGATTATATTTCGCGATCTCCTCCCAGTCATAGCGAAAATGACGCCGGATGCCATCCCCTCTTTCCAGCTCAAGGTTGGTCTGCTTCACCTCATCCAGCAAGGTCGTATCATCCCAGGTAGTGCCATAGTGGACCGTTGTTACATTGGTAGTAGCGCCCATCGGCTTGAATTCCTTGGTATATTTCTCCTTACTGACATCCTGGGACTCATCTACTTCCAGCAGGATATGGGCGGTATTGCCGACGACGTTGGCCGATTCATCAGCAGAGAGGAAGATGACACGGGCATTACCCAGCCGGATAATATACCCGAGTTCAGATATCCAGATACCGTCAAAGCCAGCATCGTTAAGCCTGTCCCTGAGCCGCGTTACCGAGATAACTGCCTGCGGCTTGAAGGTGGGTGAGCATTTCACCAGATTCTTCGGCTCCGCCATATAAAGAGTTAAAAGCAGCAGTTCCAGCTGGGCAGATAGCTCGTTTTTACCTCCCTGGCGCGCTATCTCCACGGAAAAGGTCAGCCCCTTCCGGCCAAAGACACTGTCCAGTATCGCCAGAGCTACTTCCCGCTGGTAAGGCCTTAGCCGGTGCAGAGCCGGTTCACCGCTAGATCTGTTTGTCAATGGCAGCTCCAATACCTATTCCGAGTGGCACCGCAATATCCCTGAGGACAGTACCAATCGCGTCTTTCAGGCCCTTCCGCTGCTCCTTGGTAATCCGGTACCTTGTCCGCACCAGCCTCTCCAGGGCGTTAGTTGCTTCCACGAGAAGCTTTAAGTCCTTAGAGTCACCACCCATGAGAGCCTTCTTTATTTCCACCCGTAGCAGGGCAATCTCATCATCAATACCCTCAACACCGGAAGCCAGCTCAAAATCAAGCTGTTCCGCCTCATTAAGTACCCTGGTGTAGAAGCCGCTTTCCTTAGCGCTTCGCTTGCCTCTTGACACTCCGGCTCTTTTGTTTGTGCTCGCTGACATCCGGTCTGCTCCCTTCACCCAGAATCCTGGCAGTAGCCAAAATAATGGCGTGAGCTGCCAGGTCCCACCTCTGCTTCTCCACGGCTAATCTTAACAGCCTCATAGTCTCCCCCTGCATATCGACGTATCAAGAATAATAGCACATATGTTCTAATATGACTACGGGTTTTTGTCACTTTTTGATTCCCATTTGATATTACGGTACAGCCATTATAGAATAGGCTCAGCATGAGTGTTGCCAACGAGCTATATCAACTACAGGAAGTCGACCAGGAAATCGAGTCTGACGAAGAGACGCTGAATCAGAAAGTCAGCCAGCTGGGAGAAAAGCAAGCCATACTGAACTCCCGGGAGAAACTGTCTGAGAAGCAACAACAACTTGAGGAACTAAAACGCCAGCAGCACTCTGCCGAATGGGAAATAGATAGCCTCGAAAGTAAAATAAAGGCCGCCGAGGAGCAGCTCTACGGCGGTAAGATAACCAATCCCAAAGAGCTGTCCAATCTCCAGCATGAAATTGACTTGCTCAGGAAAAACCGTGATGAGGCAGAGACCAACGCCCTGGAAATAATTGAACGTGTTGAACAGGCAGAAGCCGCTCTGGCCACCGGCATTAAAGAATTGAAACACATGGAAAACGAATGGCAACACCAGCAGCGGCAGCTCTCCACCGGGATAGATGAACTCAAAAATAAACTCGCTGACCTCAAGCAAAAGCGCCAGACGCTGGCTGATACCATCGACCCTCAGGGAATGGAATGCTACGAAAGGATCAGGAAACAGAAGAAGCCGCCTGTAGCCAGGGTAGAACAGGGCATATGCCGTGGCTGCCGTATATCTCTGTCCTCCAGTGAGTTACAGCGGGCACGAGGCGGTAATATAATCCACTGCAGCAGCTGCGGGCGCATACTCTTTCTACCCTGAAGATGTATGAAAAACAAGAAAGCGGTTATCTGGGTTGACGGTGCCGCGCGGGGAAACCCGGGACCGGCGTCTATCGCCGCTATTATCAAGGGCGAAGACGGCGAAATCCTCGCCCGCATATCACAGCGCATTGGTATAACCACCAATAACCAGGCAGAATACCAAGCCCTCATTGCTGCCCTGGAAAAAGCGATAAGTCTTGGCATCAGGCATGTTTATGTAAACTCTGACTCAGAGCTGATGGTAAAGCAGCTTAACGGCAAATACCGCGTTAAAAACGCTCACCTTAAACCGCTATATCAAAAGGTGATACAACTGCAAAGCTCTTTGGAAACCTTCACTATAAGGCATATCCCGCGTGAACAAAACCGGGAAGCGGACAAACTGGCAAATAAGGCATTTGACACCCCTGATTAACCACTGCTCACTATATTTGACTAACCACCACCCCCGTAATACACTATTACCGGGTCAAGTAAACCGGGTGGCCGCCCTGAAATATCAGGGAGGAAAGTCCGAGCTCCACCGGGCAGGATGCTGGGTAACGCCCAGGAGGGGT
>CAYOKF010000061.1:0-8303 GCA_964404475.1 uncultured Dehalococcoidaceae bacterium
TTGTTGAAAAGAAAATGGTATTGTCAATTTATACGCATGGAATGGCAAAATCCCATGTTTGTCCTTTAGTTAGCCGGGGGGAAGATTGGAGCCGGGGGTTATCCGTTTGCCATACCACAGGGCTCGCGGCCCGGCCATTTAACTAGGAGGTTGAAATGGACGTTTTCGAAGTGATTGATAAGAGACGTACGATACGCGTTTTCAAGCAGGCAGCCTCGGAGGAGCAGGTGCGGAAGCTGCTGGTCGCCGGCGCCAAGGCGCCTTCCGGCTCGAACGTGCAGCCGTGGGAGTTCATCATCATCGATGACCCCGCCATCATTGAACAGATTGCCGATCATAAGTACCAACAGACCCTGAAGATGGCTATTGATGAGGTTGTCCTCAAGAACCCCGAGGTGCTGGAGCAGATATACCGGCAGAACTTGCAGCAGCCCTTTTCTCCGCAGCCTGCCAACAGGCAGAAAGGCGCTTATCAGAATTGCGCCGTGGTAGCGGTTTGTAACCGGAAGTGGCACGGAAGCGGGAGAAAGACGTGGATGAATATTGAGAATATCGCCAGCGTCTGGATGTGTATCGAAAATATGGCGCTGGCGGCGGCAGCCGATGGCTTGGGAATGCAGATATCCATCTTCCGTGAGGAGCATAAGGCGGCGGTGGAGAAGCTTTTGTGCCTTCCGGATGACTGCGAGCTGGCTACCATGGTGCTGTTTGGGGTTGCCGAGACATACCCCGAGGCGAGGGAGTTCGGCAAGGCGCGTGATGATTTCAGATGGCTACACCGCAACAAATTCGGCGTCAGTTAATAAACAAGTCTTAACCCAAAAATAGTTTAAAACATTTGAACATACGCATGAAAGGGTAAACATCCCCATGTTCGTGCAGTGGTGATTAGGCTCAACTGAAGCTATTTCAAAACCAGGGGGTATTGTCTTTAAGGGGATGATGCCCTCAATGTTTGTAGCGTCTGTAGTAGCAGTGACCTTTATGGCCAGCATATCGAGGATATCTCTCTTTTCTTGAATACTTGCTGAATCTAAACGGTCCTTGAGTAAATTACAGTATTTAGATAGCTTTATCTCCGCTTTTTTCAGTTTGGCTATTTTCTCCCTGGTTTTTCCAGATCATCCAGTTTTTGCCTATCGGACTCTATTTCCTTTTTAAGATTATTCATTTCATCCAATATGGAATCTTGGTTTATCTCCCCATAGCGGAATAATTGCACTAACCTCCCAATCTCAGCATCATAGTACCTTGCCCCGTAGTAATACAGCCCGGTATCATCCAGCCTTTGCCCGGTAAAGAGCTTGTCCGTGGGCATCTCCTTGAGCCCGGTTAGCTTCATTTTAGATTTAATTAGCTACGCTTGCTAGCCTTGAATATCTCACTAGTTCTTTATTTTCCGCCTGTTAAAAAACTCAATCATATATGGATATAATAAGAACGCCAATAACAAAACTATGAAAATCGCGATAAACAGGTTTTGAACCACTCTTCCGCCAATGAAGTCCAAATTGTACGGATAGAAAAGATGCAGGATGGTGCCAACAAAGAGTAAAATATACACGACTAAAACAGCTAAGTTATACTTGGTCCGCCACTTCAGGTATCTTTGACATGCACTTATGCTAGTAACGACAAATATCAAGCCTGCTAGTAAGTGAAATAAGAGACGATAATCTATCATATCAAATCTCCATATTATTGCATTTTAGATACTACCACCACTCCCACGGTTCATACGTACTTGGGTCATTGATAGATATTACCTGTGCTCCTGATGAAGTTATTCCCCAGTTTGTGAATCCCGTATTTCCTATTGCGGTTGGAGTGCTTGGAGTGTACGATGCTCCTCCCACACCTAGTGTGTGGGTGGTGGAAGGGGAAGGAGAAGGCTCCCAAGAAGGTGAGGTTCCCGACTCGTTCATCCGAGGTGGGGTTGCTGGCTCAGGGGTTGTTGGAGTTGGATCCTCAGGGTCGCCTCTACTAGACGCGACTGCAACTGCAACGGCAGTAGCGCCACTAACTACTGTTACTATTTCCTTGAGCGGGGGTTTATTAGGTTTCCCGCCTTTGGGGGATTTAGGTAGCCATGAACTCGGGTCTTCAGGTGTAGGTACACGTGGGGTCGCTTCATCCACCAATTCTTTAATAGTCTTAATAGCCTTGGAAAAGCAACCAGTTTGCTGCTCTAAGAGTGCAGCCCCGCTCACAGCTAAGGCTCCAACAGCAAACCAAAATCCATAAGGACCAAGACTTTGGGCTAGCTGTTGCAAATTGTTTTGTGTTTGATATAATGCCTCTTCTACCTGATGCCCATTAGGATCCATATACTTCAGTGGATTTTTCAAGGCATATGTGTACCTGTTAAGCGCCTGCGGATTCATTGGGTTTGGCACAATAGTATCCGCGCTGATAAACCTCCCTATCTCCGCATCATAGTACCTTGCTCCGTAGTAATATAACCCGGTGTCATCCAGTCTTTGCCCGGTGAAGAGCTTGTCCGTGGGGCATCTCCTTGAGTCTGTTTAGCTTCATTTTAGCTTGAACGCAGTTGGTAAATCCAACTATTTTGCTTACTTAATCATTGATTCTACAATCTTTATAGATTCATCGTGAGAGATGTAATACAGTTCAACAATAAAGTAAATGCCGTTATCCTCGAAAAAGAAGAAAAAACCGGGACCCAGTGAAAAGTTTCCCTCCCATTCCACTACACTTTTACCCTTTATTTCTATAACATTTTCAGGGTTTGCCGGCTCCATAGGGCGGTCTTGCTCAGTTATCTTAATAATGCCAGAGTTCTCCTGATTAGGGTCTAAAAGGTAGAGTACGTCTACGATTATTTCTCCACTAGATTGAGATTCTTTGAGTGGCCCCCTGATACTCGGTAAAGGGGCTTGGTTTCCCTTATAAGGAATATAATCTGGCAAAAGGATGTTAAACGGTATTTCTGCTTGTGCTCTCTCTAGATCTTTGGTCTCGAAGAGACCATCGTGTTCTATCCATGAAAGAGATTTCGATGTCGCATTAGATTGCGTAGGAGAGCAACTAGCAAAGGGAAATAACGTGGTGATAGCTAGAAATATTACTAACGATGTTTTAACGTGTCTACTCATGTTTACTCCTCAATATAGGAAATAATTTTCATCTCCAAGGATTATTATTTCTTCTTATATCACCAGTTCTTAGGTCTACTATCCAGCTCCACGGCTCGACTCTGGAAAAAGGAGGGTCATCAACATTCGCATACCTGTCGTAAGCGAACAAACCAACTTCAAGGGCTACATCAGCTTGGCCAGGAACGTCATATACTGTTGTTCCGCCACTCACGGATGAATAACCTGCCGGGGAAATATAGGTTCCTTCGGGACGCTGCAAATCAAACCACACATCTCCTCTACCCGTTAACTCGATCTTCGCTGCTCCAATTCCAATAACCTCGCCTTCCGCAATGTAATTACGCTGTATGGCTACTTCAATATCCACCCTGACATCATTACTAGTCCAAATAGCACTTCCTTTTATTCCTACTTGTCCGCTAGCTTTTGGCAGTGGTACTTCCCATACTGAGAATGGTGAATTCATATCGATATTCACTACACTTATATAATCGAAAGGATAGGGAGTGTCATCTATCCACGAAACGAAGTTTCCCACTGTCATCCCCAGACTAACCCAACTTCCACCTTCATACACGAGTATCTCTCCGGCTGACGGGTCAACACCGGCCTCAGCACAACTAGCTTCATAAAAATAGTCGTCCCAATATTGATGCCCATTAGGATCCATATACTTCAGTGGATTGTTCAAGGCATATGTGTACCTATTAAGCGCCTGCGGATTCGTAGGATTAGGAACGATAGTATCTGAAGAAATAAACCTCCCAATCTCAGCATCATAGTACCTTGCCCCGTAGTAATACAAGCTTGTATCATCCAGCCTTTGGCCCGTAAAGAGCTTATCCGTGGGGACGGTGCCGGATCTGGTTTCTCCGAATGGATAATATTTCATGGCGCCGAGCGAATCGCCATTTGCGTCCGTCACCAGGGCCGTACCCGTCAGGTGGTCCTGATGTATATATCTCAGTGTACTGTTCTCACTCATGGCTACCAGCCTGTCCCCGAGGTAATAGTAAGAGGTGACGTTGCCGGTAGTCAAGCTCTTTTCGTAGTATTTGTTTACATAGAGAACCGTCTCCCCGCCCTCGGTCTTCTTGACGCGGTTGCCGTCGCCGTCGTAAACGAAGGTGGTGACAGTACCGTTATCAGAGACAGATACCGGGCGGTTCTCCACGTCCCAGGCGATGGTCTGGCTGCCGCGAGCGGTCATGTTACCGTTGGCGTCATAAGTATAGCCGGTGGCTCCTACCGCGGTGACAGCATGGGGCTGGCTGCCATAGGTGTAAGCAGTGCCGTTTCTGGAAGTGATATTACCAATCTGGTTGTACGCATAGCTTTCGGAATAAGGGCCGGAGACTCCGGTAAGCCTGTCGAGGAAGTCACAGGTGAAGGTCTCCGTCTCCGAAGCCAGGTAATCCTGGCGGGTGGCCAGGTTGCCGCCGGCATCCCAGGCATGCCTGATATCCTGCAGCACCGGATTATCTCCGGGTTGCCCGGCTGTCATTATCCGCCACAGACGGCCGTAGTAGCCGCCACCTGTATCGTAAGTACCGCCAACATCCCAGTAGCCAAAAATGGTTCTGGTGCTGTTGCCCAGGTTAATTTCAGTTATATCACCCAGGTTGTTGTAAAGAGCGCTGCCCACCAGGCTCCCGGCGATGTTCCCGGCGAGCGAGTAGGGAAAGCCCTGATCATCGTATTCCTGAGTGACCGTTTCCCCAGTCGGATAAGTAATTGAGGATATTCGATCGGCACCATCATGGGTGAACTGGGTGATATAATCCACCGAATCAATGGTGCGTTTCTCATTGACAAGGCGGCCTCTGGCATCATACTTATAGCTGGTGGTGCCCAGGGCATCGGTCATGCCGGTGCGCCGGCCCTTGCCGTAGTTACCGCCCGTGGTGCTGTCATAACTATAGCTGACGTCGGTCATATTGGCGCTCGAGTATTCCTTGTCGGTGAGCCGGTTCAAGGCATCGTAGGTAAAAGTGATGGCCTGGCTCTTGGCGTCGGTCTGGCTGGTGAGGTTGCTGTTATCATCGTAGCCATAGCTCCAACTCCCCATATCGGGGTCAGTCATGGCAGTCTTGCGTGAAAGCCAGTCGTAGGTCATAGTGGCGGTATTATTACTGTTGTCTACCACCTGAATGAGATTACCCAGTACATCATAGCTATAGGCGGTAGTCGCATAAACCTGGTGGCTCGCATCCAGTTCTTCAACCTCGACCAGCTGAGCGAAGGCGTCATAGTAATACCTCTTTTTATAGCCCCGCTCATTCGTCACCAGTTTTTGCCATGCAGTGGAGTGGTCGTAATTTATAGTCGTGCCGTCAGCATTGGTCTGAGCGGTAACTCTGCCCAGTCCATCGTAGACATATGACGTATGCTTATCCTCTGTCTCCGGTGTCGAAAAAACAAGCAAGTCATCCCAGTAAGTATAGTAGGTTGCCTTTAACCAAGCCGCAGAACGGTCAGTGCTGGATATTCTGACTTCATCTATCAAACCTGCGAAATAGGTGGCTGCAAAATCTCCATTCACGCGGTTGCCGGCGACTACGTCGGTAGCTACTGCCGGAATGGTATCCGTTGCGGTACCTGCCGCAATACCGTTTTTATAGAAGGTTACGGCACTTGTCGATAGTGTTATCGCCGCATGGACATATTCTCCATATTCAGTGAATACAGCATCGCTCCTGGGGCTGGCCGTAGCACCAATAAGTTGAAGTTTATCTTCCGTTCCCAGCCAGTAGAGGGAATACCCCCCATTTTTACATCCGGTGGCATTTTTGGAGCTGATATAACCATCTTCCGATGCTGCGTCCGGGTTGCATATGCCCTCAAGTGTTAATGCTGCAGTTATGCTCAGTTCAGCGTCGTTTCCGTAGTTTATATCATCATCGCTGCCATCGAAGTCCTGCGCGTCACCATTTTTGCCGATAGTCTCGACTGGCTCATTACTGCCTTTCTTGGTACCGTCATTACTGTAGCTGGTACTGTCCCGCGTGTGACTGGTATCGGGGTCATCCTGCATATGGTCTACCAGCACGAAGTTGCTATCCCAGACGTTCTGGGCAGGGATGCTTCCAGGCTCGCCCACATAGCCTGTGTTATCAGCCTGGGTACTGTCATAGTAGAGGTAGAGGACAGAATCTTCGGAGTTAGAGATAGACCACCCGTCTTTGCTGACCCATAAGGAAGCATCCTGGGCAGTATTATCCCATTTCTCCACCTCAACGAACAGCTGAGTTTCGCCATCGTCTCGGGTTACGGCTATCTTCTTGTAACTGCCCCCAATTTCGGTAAAAATCTGGGTCAGGTCCTGATTATTCATACCGCAGGCGCTACTGAGGTGGACAAGGAGAGGAAAGTGGGTAAGGTTTCCATCAATCTTCGTGTGATCAATGGTAATCTTAACGCGATTTTCCCAGTCATCAAGCCACCTGGCAGTCCCGTTACTCGATGAACTCAGATACCGCGGTACATATTGCTTGCCCACGAGCCCGAGGTTATTATATGTTGTGGCGCTGGCAATAATAGTGCTCCCGTTTCCGCCGCCGGTCTGTGTCGAAAAAACAAGCAAGTCATCCCAGTAAGTATAGTAGGTTGCCTTTAACCAAGCCGCAGAACGGTCAGTGCTGGATATTCTGACTTCATCTATCAAACCTGCGAAATAGGTGGCTGCAAAATCTCCATTCACGCGGTTGCCGGCGACTACGTCGGTAGCTACTGCCGGAATGGTATCCGTTGCGGTACCTGCCGCAATACCGTTTTTATAGAAGGTTACGGCACTTGTCGATAGTGTTATCGCCGCATGGACATATTCTCCATATTCAGTGAATACAGCATCGCTCCTGGGGCTGGCCGTAGCACCAATAAGTTGAAGTTTATCTTCCGTTCCCAGCCAGTAGAGGGAATACCCCCCATTTTTACATCCGGTGGCATTTTTGGAGCTGATATAACCATCTTCCGATGCTGCGTCCGGGTTGCATATGCCCTCAAGTGTTAATGCTGCAGTTATGCTCAGTTCAGCGTCGTTTCCGTAGTTTATATCATCATCGCTGCCATCGAAGTCCTGCGCGTCACCATTTTTGCCGATAGTCTCGACTGGCTCATTACTGCCTTTCTTGGTACCGTCATTACTGTAGCTGGTACTGTCCCGCGTGTGACTGGTATCGGGGTCATCCTGCATATGGTCTACCAGCACGAAGTTGCTATCCCAGACGTTCTGGGCAGGGATGCTTCCAGGCTCGCCCACATAGCCTGTGTTATCAGCCTGGGTACTGTCATAGTAGAGGTAGAGGACAGAATCTTCGGAGTTAGAGATAGACCACCCGTCTTTGCTGACCCATAAGGAAGCATCCTGGGCAGTATTATCCCATTTCTCCACCTCAACGAACAGCTGAGTTTCGCCATCGTCTCGGGTTACGGCTATCTTCTTGTAACTGCCCCCAATTTCGGTAAAAATCTGGGTCAGGTCCTGATTATTCATACCGCAGGCGCTACTGAGGTGGACAAGGAGAGGAAAGTGGGTAAGGTTTCCATCAATCTTCGTGTGATCAATGGTAATCTTAACACGATTTTCCCAGTCATCAAGCCACCTGGCAGTCCCGTTGTCGCTGCTGGACTGTGTCTGTACGACTCTTCCCAGACCATCAAAATAGTCGCTCCGCCACAAGTAATCGTCTTCCGCGACTTTGGTAAGCGCCTTGAGGTGCTGCTGGTTGAGAGTGCCCCAGTTGTTGTACTGGTATTCAATACTCGGGCTGGTTGTGGAATCTCCCGGCTTGATTACCTTAATCAGACGTTTGAATGTGTCGTACTTATAAGTTGTTACCTGACCGTTCAGGTCCGTTATGCTTAGCAGGTTTTCCGTACCAGGGTCATAGGTATAGCTTTCAGAGAGCCCACCAATGGGGTAATTCTTGGTTTGTGGATAGGTATGGTAAATAGTCTCATATGTCCAGGTGGTGGTGTTGCCGTTGGGGTCTTGTTCAGTAAGTTTATTGCCGTAAGTGTCATAGGTGAAGTAGCTGCTTACTGATTCTGTCGCATTTTCCTCGGTCGCTATCTTATCGAATAAGTCCGGAATGCCCTCTTCTTTGCATCTTTTTTTAAGCTTGTCGGCAAGGGCGTCCTTGAGTTCCTTCGGCATCCACAAGAGCCGCTTTAATCCTCCGTCAG
>CAYOKF010000062.1:0-8301 GCA_964404475.1 uncultured Dehalococcoidaceae bacterium
GATAGAGAGCATGCGTGAAATAACACTGCGGCAGGATCTCACTATTGAGGAAATGGAGAGTATTGAAAACAAGGTTCAGGAATCAAACGTGTCTTCGCTGGTGGTAAAACTTGGCGGCATTGCCACCTTTCCCAGCTTCATCACTAATAGGGGGGACCTCAAGTTTACCCTTGATACTGCCGGAGAGGAATGGGTACATAAGTATCTGGCTTTCAAGCCTCTGGGCTTTAGATACCTGCTGGATTTAACCGGTATTTCCCGTAACTACGATATCGCCACCATGAACGAGACCGTAGCCAGCATGGTAGGTAAGGAGATCAGCGCTATTGTCTATCAAAAATACTATGACCAGAAAGAGGCACAGCCGGAAGCGACCGCTGCGGGGTTTGATTTTAACGGCGAGATGAGGGAAATCAGGAAAGCTGTTGATGTATATTTGGAGCAGGGAGAAATTGAGCAGGCTGAAGAATTCATGGAACAAAAGCGCCAGTACCTTGCGGAAAATGGCTATCACCTCAGAAAATTGAATCAGGCTTATTTTGCCTTTCACGGAGCTTATGCTGATAGCCCGACTTCCATCAGTCCCATCGGAACGGAGTTAAGGCAACTCAGAGACAGCAGTGCTTCTCTTAAGGATTTCCTGGAAACAGCCGCCGCCATGACCAGCCGGCAGGACCTGGCGGAGAGTGCCAGATAATCTCCTCAAGCCGACCGGCTTACTTCACTCTAAGGCTGCCTTCAGCTTCTGGTAAGTGTCCGCCAGAGCCTCCGGAATTACCCTGACATCGCTCAGCACCGGCATGAGGTTGGTATCCCCCTGCCAGCGCGGCACGATGTGGGTATGAAAATGACCCTCCAAACCGGCGCCAGCTACCTTGCCGATATTCGCCCCGACGTTAAAACCTGCCGGGGAAAATACCTGCCTCAGCACCTGGACAGCCCGGCTGACCATCTCAAAATGCTCATGCCGTTCCTCTTCCGTTAGCTCAGTCAGGTCAGCCGCATGCCGGTAAGGGGCCACCATCAGGTGGCCGGGATTGTAGGGATAGCTATTTAATATAATGAAGTTTTTCTCTCCCCGGTAGAGGATATAATTGGCAGCGTCATTATCCTCCCCCGGCTCGTCACACAGTATACACCCCTCCGGTTTTTCCTGCCGTATGTACTGTATGCGCCAGGGCGCCCAGATTCGCTCCATAGGTCACTCTCCTTAGATGTCTCCCGTCTATTGTAGACGGCTCACCGGCGAAGGTCAATTAAAAAGCGCTAACTTGGCTCGGTACCAAGGTTTATGGTAAAATGAGTGGTAAATTATCGAGGCTGTAAGAAGGAAGCCATTATGAGTGATAAATCTGCTACTGACCTGAAGACTTTTATTGAAAACGTAAATAAGAAAGACAGCAAGCCTAACGGTAAAAAAGTCTGCTTTGGCTTTGTAAAGCGTAAAAGAAAATAAGACCGTTAGCTTTCACCCTCATTGCTTTTCTTGAAAAGGGCCGTCTTCGCGTCTGAAATCAGGCAAATAGCTATCTGAGGCTCCCATATCCTGCAACCAGCCGTTCACCATACTCAGCTCGTTTACCAGCCGGACAACCTCGGCATATTCATCCCTCGTAATCCTCCGGGAAAGTAGCGGCATCTGGAGGGCACGGTGAGCCGGATAGTATTGCGACATTATCCCGACGGCCACTTCCGGCGAGATCTCTTTAGCCAGCCAGGTTAAAGAAGCCTTGCTACCAGCCAGCCTGTTGGGAAGAACCAGGTGGCGAATAATCAGCCCCCTTTGCGCAATGCCAGCATTGTCAACTACCAGATTGCCGACCTGCCGGTACATCTCCTTGATGGATGCCCGCGCCCTGTCCACATAGTCCGTAACCTGTGAGAGCTTCTCGCCCCACTTATTGGAGCCATACCTCAAATCAGCCAGGTAAATGCTTATTATGCCGTCAAGTTCCGCTAGTGTTTTCAGAGAGTCGTAGCTACTGGTGTTGTAGACCAACGGCAGTCTCAATCCCATTGGCACCGCTTCCAGTACTGCGCGCACTATCTGCGGCACAAAATGCGAGGGGGAAACGAAGTTGATATTGTGGCAGAGTCTCTTGTCCTGAAGGTAGAGCATTTGCCTGACCAGGGTCTGAATATCAATCTCGTTATGCTGCTGCGCCTGATAATCCTGGCTGATCTGATAGTTCTGGCAGTAAACACATCTTAGATTGCAGTTGCCGAAGAATATCGTCCCTGAGCCCGTGCTTCCGGACAAAACCGGCTCCTCACCATAGTGGGCACAAAACGAAGCCACTATCGGTAGATGAGCCGAGTGGCAGAATCCCCGCTCATCCGCCAGACGGTCCACGCCGCATTCTCTGGGGCAGATATCACAGGAAGCTAACCGCGCCTCAAGTCTATCAGCACGGCGCTGCAATTCACCGGAACGATACAAGTCAAGATAAGCCGGTTCAATGATTTCTACCCCGGTGCTCACTGCTGTTCCTTACGCCTAACCTCTAAGCTAAGCCTGTTTACTCCCAGAATCTCTACAGCCTCACCCTCTGCCGCAGAACCATTAATTGACTTTGCCTTCCAGTATTCCCCCGCTACCCGGACAACCCCAACCGGTGTCAGTGGCTTGATAACTTCACCCTCAAGACCCACCATCCCCTCGGCTCCAGTCACCTGCTCCTTCTGGAAAGTGGGGATAACCACCCTGTGAATAATAAAGATTAAAGCACCCAGTAGCAGACCGAGGAAAATACCTACCCACAGCGGAATTCTTATGCGAAGAAACCACAGCACCAGAAACACCAGAGCCAGCGCCGCCGCATCATCCAGCAACAATACCAGAACGACAAGCCAGTTTTTGATAGTCTGTTTTTTAGACTTTAGCATATGAACCAGCCCTAATATATTATGTCAAGTAACCCCTGCCGGCATTCTCTCTGGCCAATATTTGGCTATTTACATTTGATGTAATTTGTCCAGCGCCGCCGCAATCCGCTTCAGGCAACATTCCTTGCCCAGCACTGCCATCGTCTGAAACAGGGGCGGCGCCGCCGTCCGGCCGGTAACAGCCGTCCTCAGCACACCGAAGAGCTGGCCTGTTTTCAATCCCAGTTCCTCAGCCAGCGGTCTGAGTACGGCTTCCAGCGCGCCGGCATCAAAGCTGGCTAACTGCCCTAGCTTGGTTTTAGCCACCTCAAGGGCCCGGCTGGCAGATTCCCTGTCCATTTTCTTGCCGATGAGCAGGCTGGTATCATATTCAAGCTCGGTAATAAAGAAGTATTCCGCCAGTTGCGGCACCTCGGCCAGAGTCCGGGCACGCTCCTGAATCAGCGGTATTATCTGTCTGATATAATCAACGGATAACGGCCGTGCCGCAGTGGCCGGCAGTCCTTTGTCCAGAAAGGGGAGAGAGCGCTGCACCAGATCCTCCGGTTCCAGGCTGCGGATATAGACCCCGTTCATCCATTCCAGCTTTTCATGATTAAAGATAGCGGCTGTTTTACTGATGCGTTCCAGGGAAAAATTGTTGATAATCTCCTGGCGGGACATAATCTCCGTCTTATCATCCAGAGACCAGCCCAGCAACGTCAGGAAGTTAAACATGGCTTCCGCAAGGTAGCCAGATTCCTGATAATCGGTAATTGACACGGCACCATGCCTCTTGCTCAATTTAGCGCGGTCAGAGCCCAGTATCATCGGCAGATGGGCAAACTGTGGCAGCTCCAGCCCCAGCGCCTGGTAGAGAAGAATATGGCGCGGCGTACTGGATATCCACTCTTCGGCGCGGATTACATGGCTGATTTCCATAGCATTGTCATCGACGACATTAGCCAGGTGATAGGTTGGGTAACCATCTGACTTAAGCAAGATGAAGTCATCAATAGTGCTGTTGGTAAAGTTTACCTCACCCCAGATTAAATCCTGATAGCTGGTTTCACCCTCAAGAGGTGTTTTGAAACGAACCACCGGAATGATACCCTCAGCCTCATTTTGCGCTCTTTCCCGCTGGCTTAGCTCGCGGCAGCGCCGGTCATAGCCCGGTGGCTGCTTGCGTCTCGCCTGCTCCGCCCGCATTTCCTCAAGCCGTTGCGGCGAACAGTAGCAGTAATAGGCATTACCCTGCGCAACGAGACTTTCGGCTGCCCCCCGGTAAAGCTCAAGACGCCGTGACTGATAATAAGGCTCGTATTTGCCCCCCACCTCCGGCCCCTCATCCCAGTCCATCCCCAGCCACTTTAGCCCGCCGAGGATAGCCTCCACGGCGCCTTCCACACTGCGGGCGACATCCGTATCTTCAATGCGGACAACGAAGCTGCCACCATTATGCCGGGCAAATAACCAGGCAAAAAGTGCTGTGCGGATATTACCTACGTGGGGGAAACCGGTGGGACTGGGGGCAAAGCGCGTTCTGATTGGTTTAGTCATGCCAGGTCCTCTCATTCAGTCCGTTTTAACCATTCTATCATTACGCCTGCCAAGATACTAGGCGATATCTATCAGCGCCCGCTTTAAATCCGCAGGCAGTTCTGATTCAAATTCCACATATTCACCGGTGGACGGCAGGCTGAAGCCGAGCCGGCAGGCGTGCAAAAACTGGCGTGACAAGTGGGGAGATTTACCACCGTACGTAACATCACCGACTACCGGATAACCGATAGCCGACAGGTGAACCCGTATCTGATGGGTGCGGCCGGTCTCCAGTAAGACTTCGAGCAGGGTATAGTCGCCAATATACCTGATTACCCGGTATTCAGTGCGGGCTTCCCTGCCCCGCGAGACTACTGCCATCTGTTTTCGGTTCCGGGGGCTACGCCCTAACGCTGCCTCGATAACACCCCGCTCCGGTGAGAGCTTTCCTTTCACCAGCGCCTGATACACCTTTAGTACCGAATGCGACTTAAACTGGCTTGACAGATTAGCCTGTGCCACCCGGTTCTTCGCCACCAGTACCAACCCCGAAGTATCTTTGTCAAGTCGATGCACTATGCCTGGCCGCGGTGAATCGCCGATATCCGCCAGATCGGGAAAGTGAGCCAGGACAGCATTAACCAGGGTATGGGTGGGGTGTCCCGGTGCCGGGTGAACGGTAAGTCCGGCTGGCTTGTCAATTACCATAAGGTCATCATCCTCATAGAAAATACTCAGCGGTATTGCCTCCGGGACCAGATGGCTGGGTGGGGGGGGAGGTATAATAACGCTTATCTTATCGCCGGGATTTAGCTTAAGTGACGGTCTGGCAGACTGATTGTTTACCGTGATATAGCCATCGGCAATCAATTTTTGCGCGTGAGTTCGTGATAGTTCGGGGCACCATTCGCCAACAAACTTATCCAGACGCATGCCTGCCCTGTCCGCCAAAAAATTATAGACTTTATCCATACCCTAGCTTTTCGAGGATAGTGCCAGGCGCAGAAGGGAACAAGCCAAAATAATAACACCGACAGTTACCGCGGCATCCGCAACATTGAAGGCTGGCCAGAAACGAAAATCAATAAAATCAGTAACATATCCCTGATGAAGCCGGTCAATCAGATTTCCCACCGTGCCACCCAGAACCAGTCCCAGAGCGATCCTGCCCAACCAACTACGGAGGACAGGCACCGAACTGCTCGAAAAGCGAGAACAGATTAGAATGGCGATAACACCGATTATGCCAATGATAGTCAGCATCAGGGAGTGGTCTTGAAATATGCCGAAGGCGGCACCGGTATTATGAACGTGCGTTATCCGGAAAAACCCGGTATCTAAGAGTGACTCCCCGCTGGCTAGATTGGTCTTTATCCAGGCCTTACTGAGCTGGTCAGCAACTACAATAACTAAGCCGATAAGAAAAAAGACCGCATTCTGCCACTTATCCTGAAGGCGGCTTGATCTTTGCATTCTTTGCCTGTTGCGCCTTACAATTCAAGCATAGACTCGCCTGCGGCAGCGCTTCCAAACGAGCCGGGTCAATGGGCTGACCACAGTTATCGCATAAGCCGTAGGTTCCTTCCTCGAATTTCTTCAAGGCGTGTTCCACTCCAGACAATTCCTCGCGCAAGCGTCTCTCCAGAGCCAATCGCTTCTCCAGCTCCAGAGCTTCGGTTGCTTCCTCTTCCCTTTTACCAAAGGGGCTACCCTCCCGCCTCTCATCAGAGGTAGAAACACTGGCTTGTAATTGCTCACTCTCATCTATCAAACGTGCCCGTTCACTCTCCAGTTGCGCACGCAGCAAGTTATACTTGTCCGTCATTTTCCCCCTCCTCCTTAATCACGCTTCACTAAACTCCTACTACTTTACTACTCAAGCTCGTAAGTAAGCTACTATGCCAGATACCACTTAAGAGAGCAACGAGAAGTAGGTAAGTAAAATAGAACAGTTCCGAATCACCCGCGTTCAGTGCTTAACTCAAGTTACCGGGCACCGGCAAGTTTCTGCACAAATCATAGAATACCAGGTAAGCCATTTCCTCATCAACTTACCTGTCAACCGGCAGTATCCTCCTCGGCTATCAACGTTAAAGCCACCAGCAAGCGGGTAAAACATATGCTAAGTGTAAACCATTTATTCCGTTTGGTCAATCCTTTTTTGGAATAAAATTCCTGTTATTGACTCATTTAATTTCCGGTGTTACCATTCTTTCTAGAAGGAGTCTGCATTAGGCAGAAGGCAGCATAATAATTCCAATGGGAGGTGTATTATTATGGAAGAAGTAGCCAGCCTGGTCAAAACAACACTTGGGGAAATTGAAAAGGTTTTGAGCACCAAAACCGTGGTCGGTGAGCCGATAAACGTACAAGACACGACACTGATTCCGTTGATATCCGCCGGTTTTGGTTTCGGCGCCGGTGGCGGTTCAGGCAGGGGTGAAGTTAAGAGACAGGGCGAAGGCACCGGGGGTGGCACTGGTGGTGGAGCCTGGGTAAAGCCAGTAGCTGTGGTTATTATCAAGAAAGACGAGGTAAGAATCGAGGCGATTATGGGGAGTATGGCTAGCGCCTTTGAAAAGATGGGAGAGACGGTCCCCCACATAATAGAAAGAATCATCGAAATGTGGGAGCAACGGAAGAAGGAGGAGTAAAAACAATTGACCGCCGCTATAGTGCTAGGTTGCCTGGCGGCATTATTAATCATTGTCCTCTGTGTGCCGCTCAATATAGCGCTCAATACGGATATTTACGGCAAGCCAAGGCTGCGGATGCAAATCTCCTGGTTCTTTGGCCTGGTCAAAAAGGAGATGACCACAGACAGGGAAGAACCCGTAGAGAAAAAGGAGACTACCCCAAAGAAAAAGGAGGTTGTCCCCCAAAAAAGAAGGGCTGGCTGGAGGAAAGCCAGTACTTTATTCAAAATAATACGTATTAAGGGTCTACTGAAAAATACCAAAGATTTAATCTGGGATGTGCTTAGCAGCTTCGGTGCGAGGAATCTGGTAGTAGACTTAGATATAGGGCTGGGAGACCCGGCTGATACCGGGCTCGTATTTGCTTTCATTGGGCCGGTTATTCCCTTTCTCCGCTTCCCTTTTCCTCACAAGATAAATTTACGGCCCTCTTTCCGTGATGAACTCGTTCTCGAAGGCACCGCCCGGGGCAAGGTAAGACTGCTGCCGGTCCAGTTGATTCCCCCACTCCTCAAGTTCGGTTTTTCATTGCCCGCAGCAAAAGCGGCTAAGATACTGGTCTCAGGTAGATTGCGCAGGAAGAGATGACTGAATGTCCCCCAGCAGAGCCACACCTAGAAGTAGTCCCATCACCGCTGGCTAAAACGGGCAAAGGTGAGGTGGCGCTGCCACTCCGGTGAGCTCCGGGGAAAATCAGAACGGAAATGGGCTCCGCGGCTCTCCTCCCTGAGCAAGGCTGCCTCAGTTACTAACCTTCCGGTTAATATCAGGTTGCTCAGCTCATAGGAAGGCCGGTCAGTTGGTACGGGTAAGGACTGCTGCCAGCTAGCCAGAATATCAGCTGCCCCAGTCAGTCCTTTCTGACTACGGATAATTCCCACATCATCCCAGAGGAGCTGCTGTAACCGGGAAAGGCTGGCCAAAGGTACATTTCTGAGCGGCTGCCGCTGACTCAGTGAATAACGTTTTGGGGGGCCTTCAGTCTCAACAGGCGGTAGTCCCGTTTTCTTACTTGTCCGGGCAATGATTCTATTGCTAAAGACGATCGCTTCCAGGAGGGAATTTGAAGCCAGCCTATTGGCTCCGTGGACTTTGGTACAGGCGGTCTCACCGGTAGCAAACAAGCCGGTAATGTTGGTCTCACACCAGGTATTCACCCTGATGCCACCCATCATATAGTGAGCCGCCGGTGCCACCG
>CAYOKF010000063.1:0-8112 GCA_964404475.1 uncultured Dehalococcoidaceae bacterium
CGTTGTTCAGGCTGTCCTTACCGGAAATAAAGGGGGTCTGATAGACCACGGCCATATCGTAACACGCCTGCGCTGCCCGTACCAGAGCCCCCAGCAGTTCCGGCCGGTTGGTATTACCCCAGCAAAAATTATCCAGCAGCGCCACCCGTTCCAGATTCCCGCCAACCGCAACCACCTGGCGCAACGCTTCATCAACCGCCGAAGCCGCCATCCAGTAAGGGTCAATATCGCCATATCTGGTATTGATGCCATTACTAACCACCACTCCCTTCTCCACATCCAGTACCGGCCTGATTACCGCCGCATCACCGGGGCCATCGCTGTTCCTGCCCACCAGAGGCTTGAGAACGCTGCCCCCCTGCACCTCATGGTCATACTGTCGGATTACCCACTCCTTGCTGCATACATTCCAGGAGCCGAGCACAGCTAATAACGCCTCGCTCAGGTCTGATGGCTCGGTAAAATCAGGCTCAGTGTGCTGAGGACGCTGCCACTCCGCCTTTCTCACTATCTGGGGCCAGCCTTCATGCAGGAACTCCATATCAAGGTCACCGACCAGGTTCCCCTCATAGAAAAGGCGCAGCCGCCGGTCATCAGTAAACTCCCCGATAACCGTCGCCTCTACATCCTCGCTGGCGAACAGGCTGAGCAGCTCACCGATACACTCCGGCGGCACCGCCAGCACCATCCGTTCCTGAGATTCAGAAACCCAGATTTCAGTATAGGAAAGACCGGAATATTTCAGCGGTACCTTCTCCAGGTCAACACGCACGCCGGTATCGGCGCCCATTTCACCCACCGCCGAGGATAACCCCCCACCACCACAGTCCGTTACCCGGGAGTAAAGCCCCCGGTCTCTTGCCTGCAGCAGAATATCGATTAATTTCTTCTCCACGATGGGATTGCCAATCTGCACCGCGCTGTAAGCGGTATCGGTTGACTCCTCGGTAAGCTGCTCTGAGGCGAAAGTAACGCCGTGGATACCGTCACGCCCGGTCCTGCCCCCGGTAACCACGACCAGGTCTCCGGGCTGCTGCTGGCCTCTCGATGCCATGCTTCTGGGTAATAATCCCAGAGTGCCGCAGTAAACCAGGGGATTAGCCACATAGCGCTCATCAAAGAGTATGGCGCCATTGGCGGTGGGTATGCCCAGTCGATTGGCATAGTCCGCCACACCGGCGCGAACCCCTTTAAAGATACGGAGCGGGTGCAGAACACCCCGGGGCAGTCTTTCATAAGGCAGGTCCGGCGGGCCAAAACAGAAGACATCGGTGTTGAATACCGGTTTGGCGCCCAGTCCGGTGCCCAGTGGGTCACGAACTACCCCGCCGATGCCGGTGGCTGCTCCGCCATAAGGCTCCAGCGCCGAAGGGTGGTTGTGCGTCTCCACCTTGAAACACAGCGCCCAGTTACCGTCAAAGTCAATCACCCCGGCATTATCCAGAAATACTGAAAGGCACCAAGGCTTGCTCAGCTCATTGGTGGCCCGGGCAATAGTGCTTTTTAACAGATTGTCAATGATTTCACCATCGTAATCAATCTTACCGCGGAAGGTCTTGTGAACGCAGTGCTCCGACCAGGTCTGGGCTAACGTCTCTAGCTCAACATCGGTGGGGTTTCTACCCTGTCCCTGAAAGTAGCTCAGAATTGCCTGAAATTCATCATCGGTAAAACCGAAGCGCCCCGCCACCACCGCCTGTCCCATCCCCAGAATGTCAACATGCTCCAATCCGAACTCATACTGAGGGCTCGCCAAGAAACCGGCCTGTTCCCGTGCGACGACATGCTGGATAATCGGGTTGACCAGCAAGCGACTGCAGATAACTTCCAGCTGCCCGTTATCCAGTTGCCCGGCGATGAGATACTTTTTGGCGGTTTTTACGGCGCGGATACCGCTGATACCCAGGTCCCGAATCGCTTTTAGCACACTGTCTTCCACGGGGTCGACAACACCGGCATTGTAAGCAACTTCGACAGTGCGATAATCAGTGCCAGCATCTACCCCGCTAGGGGTGTCTTGCCCGCAAAAGTAGTCCTGCGTCACCGGGTCAGCAAGCAAACGGGAGCCTATCTTTGCCAGTTTATCAGGATTCAAGTCACCATCCAGCCAGTAAACATCCACCACCCGGACACCGGCAACGGTGGTGATACCGAGGTCAGCAATGTCCTTAACCAGACCTTCCCCTCTAGCATCCGGCAGCTGGCTTTTGAGGCGTATTTCTACTCTATGCACTAAATCAGGCCTCTATCACGACCTATAAAACTATAAAATATGATAGGCTTTACCAAATCACTCATAATCAGGCGCTAAGTAAATCAGTGACTACTTCGTTTATCTCCCGCCCGTCAGCTTTCCCCTTAAGCTGGGCAACCAGCTTGGGCATAACCTTTGCTTTATCACCAGGCCCCTCCGCCCCAACTTCAGCAATAACACTGCGGGCCGCTTCGACAATTTCATCACGGGTCATCTGCTGAGGTAAATATTCCTGAAGGATAACCATTTCCGCCGTCTCCTGTGAGACCAGGTCCTGACGGTCTCCCAGTTTAAAAGCTTCGATGCTTTCCTGGCGCTGCTTCACCTCCTTGGCGATAACACCGAGGATATCACTGTCTCCCAGAGCAGTCTGCCGGGCGATTTCAGCATTACCAATCGCCGACATCACCAAACGCAGTACAGAACGTTTCGTTTTATCTCCGCTCTTCATTGCCTGCTTAAGGTCGTCAACTAACTTCTGCTTTAAGCCTGCTTCTTGCTCCATATGAACCTGTCCCCGCCTTTTTTTATTTTACTATCATCCGCTATCTAAACAAAAATCGTTCCCGTTTATCTCCCTGCCAGTCTGGTAGTTTTGGCACTAGTGCGCCTCTTGGCAGCTTTTTTACGCTTGCGCTTTATGCTGGGCTTTTCAAAGTGCTCATGACGCCGCAACTCAGACAGAATTCCACTCTGCTGTACCTTTTTATTAAACCGTTTGAGCAAGCTGTCAAAGCTCTCTTCACTACCGGCCTTTACTTCAGCCAAATAGCATCAGCCTCCTTCCACAATTAAATTGCATTTCACAGATCGTAATAAACAGCGAATTTTCCCTGACAACCCTCACTCACCAGATGACTAATAAAGATTAAGCGAATAATCCATGGAAAAGCCCGCTTACTGAATATTTTAGTCAGCAGCGAGGGTACTGTCAAGAAATGGCGATGAACAAAATACCTGTTGGCAAGATCTACCCCTCTGGCGGTAAACGCCCCGATCTCCTCAATATCTCGCGGGCAGCCACCACCCCAGAAGCTGACGCCTGCACCAGGCCGCGGCTGATACCGGTGCCATCACCAATGGCAAACAGGTTATACACTTCCGTCTCCAGATTAAGGCTGAGCTGAGGGCGGCAGGAATAAAACTTCACCTCAATTCCATAGAGTAATGTATGGCGGGAAGCAACCCCCGGCGCCAGTTTATCCATAGCCTGCAGCATCTCCACCAGGCCAGTAAGGTGACGGTAAGGAAGGACAAAGCTAAGGTCACCGGGAGTGGCACTGGATAAAGTAGGCTGCAACAAGCCCCGCTTGATACGCTCCGGAGTAGACCGCCGCCCACTCATCAGGTCACCAAGACACTGCACCAGCACACCGCCGCTGAGGATATTGGCGAGCCGCGCGATATACTTGCCGTAGGCAATCGGCTCACGGAACGGCTTGGTGAAATTGGTGCTCACCAGCAGGGCAAAATTGGTATAATCGCTCTTGCGCTCGGCATAACTATGCCCGTTGACGGTTATTACCGGGTCGCTGCCGCCGGTAGACTCTGTAATAACCTCCCCACCCGGGCACATGCAGAAAGTCCGGATACGATCATTGAAACTCCGTGACAGGAATTCCAGCTTCACCTCATAAAGAACACCGGTCAGTTCCTCCAGTACCGCCGCGGGCACCTCTACCCTGACACCAACGTCAACGGGGTTATTCTGCATGGTCAGCCTGAGACGGTCAGCTTCCCGCGAAAACCAGTCGGCTCCTTCCCTACCCGGTGCCAGAACGAGATAGCGACAGTTAAATCTATCACCGGAATCGGTTTCAATCCCCTTAACCTCACCATTATCTACAATGATTTTTGAGGCAGCTAACCCGACTTTATATTCCAGACGGGAAACAAGGTGATCCCGCATTGACTTAAGCACGGAATAGAGGTGCTCGGTACCCAGGTGACGAATTGGTACCGGTATCAGGCGCAACTCTGCCAGAGAAGCCTTACGGCGCAGCTGCTCAACGCCATCGCCAACTTCATAGAGCTTACCGGAAGCACCGAACCTCAGATAAACATCATCAATATATTTGATTAGAGCTTCAGCATCTTTCTCACCGAATAAATCCTCAAGCTGCCCCCCTATCTGGGACGAAAGCACCAGTTTACCATCGCTAAAGGCACCCGCCCCACCCAGACCACACACCAGGCTGCACGGAGAGCAGTCCATACAGGCACCGCCCGTATCTCGAGCCGGACACTGGCGCCTATCAATGTCCTTACCCTTCTCAAGAAGCAGTATATTCAGTCCAGTCGCCTGAGACAGCTCCAGAGCGGTAAAGATACCGGCCGGTCCGCCACCAACAATAATAACGTCATAATTTTCTACCATTTATTTAACCGGCACCCCCATCCTGACCCTGTTGCTTAACTCCATTTCTTTGGCCGTATTATTCTATAACCAGTACTCCGCAACGTCAAGGAACCTGCCCGGTCATGCCTGAACCCCGGCATATTTCTAACGCAATTTCAAAACACAGGAATTGAAATTGAGGAATGAATAAGGGGCAGGTCAAAATTAGCCGATAAATGACCGCTTTACGTATTGCATATTGATATCTTTGGTTATATGATAACCTTAACAAGGTTTAAATATTAACAAGGGTGAGTTTGACTTTAACCTGTGGAAATTCAACAAACCGCGAACTGAAGATAAGAATATCAGCCAGATTAGCGCTTTAAGCGAATAAACAAACGAAAATGGTTAAAAAATGAATATCGGGAGGTGAATATTTAATAGATAATAAAGAGTTTAAAATAAGAAACAACTATTACAGGAGGAGGAAGAAATGCATAAGATATCCTTACTTGTGCTAGTGGTTTTCATGGCAAGTGCCCTGCTTATCAGTGGCTGCGCCGCTCCTGAACCCACTCCCACTCCCACTCCCACTCCTACTCCTACTCCCACTCCTACCCCTGAACCCACTCCCCCAACCGAGGTCATCGAGCTCAAGTTTGCCACCCACATACCGCCATTTGTCAACGTAGTGGAGAACTGGACCGAATGGGGCCAGAACCTTGAAAGTCTGTCTGGTGGCCGGCTCATTGTTACTGTTTTCCCCGCGGAGACGCTGATGCCCTATGATACCCAGTATGCGTCGTTGCTCGATGGCGTCTGTGACCTATCTGCCCTTGGCCCTAATGAGATTCCCAGGTGGGAATTCGAGGACCTGTTGCAGTTGCCCATGCTCGGCTGGCCCCAAGACCTGGATACAATAATCGAGATTATGAACCGGATAGAAGCAGAGGTACCGGAAATAGGAGCGGCGCGGAATGAAGACGTGAAAACGCTCTGGTTCCTCAATGGTGTCCCCTCGGTACCAATGACTGCCAGCAAGGAGATACGCGTTCCAGATGACCTCAAGGGGATGACGTTTTCCGGTGATGTCACCGCCGGCGGAATAATAGATACCGCCGGTGCCAGCGTTACCTTCCTGCCGCCGCCGGAATGGTACATGTCCCTGGACAGGGGGGTAATCGATGGCGTGCTACTCACTTATGATGTTTCCGCTGCCGAGAAGGTATGGGAGGTACTGGACTATTATTACAACCTGGGCACGGCGACCCACGCCTGGGAAGTGATAATGAACAAGGATAGCTTCAACAACCTGCCGGCAGACCTGCAGCAGATTATGGAAAGCACCTTCGCTGAAATGCAAAGGATGGATAACGGAGATACATTGCTTACCAGCCTGGAAACCATCAACATGCTGCGGGATGACCCGGGTAAGACCGTTGTTGAGCCCACACCGGCAGAGATAGCACTGTGGCGGCAGGTTGCCGATATCGTCCACCAGAACAAGATTAAAGAGCTCGCGGACAAAGGTTACCCCGCACAGGAAGCCTACGACAAGCTAATAGCGATATTTGCCGAATACCAGTAACCGGCGACCAGGACACTGCCTTGAAGTGGTTAAAGATAGCGGTATCTGTTGTTGATAGATCGATAACGGGCGTAAGTAGAGGCGCCAATGTGCTCGGGCTATCGTTTATCGCCCTGATGATGCTGCTTATGACCGCCGATGTTACCGGGCGCTTCCTGTTCAACAGTCCTATCTTCGGCACTATTGAGATTATTGAGGTATTTCTGGTTATCGCTGTTTTCGCTTCTATCGCCTATTGTGCGATGGTCAAGGGAAATGTAGCTGTCGACCTGCTGGTAAGGAGATTTCCCCAGAAGGGCCAGGATGTTACGGACATAATCATCGACGTAACGAGCCTGGCCTTTCTTTCCGTTATGGCCTGGGCATCGGCAGACAGGATAGAGTTTGCCATTAAGACCATGGAGCGTTCCACAACCATAGACATTCCTTTCTGGCCCTTCCGCATTGTTTCCGTTATCGGCATTGCCCTGCTCTGCATAGTGCTGGCCAGGGAGATCGTTTTGAGGTTCATCAACCTGTTCGGAGGCCGTGCCCGATGAACCTCACCCTGGCAGGCATTTTAGGCCTGGTTATCATGATACTGCTTATATTCCTGCGCATGCCCATAGGCTTTGCCATGGGGCTGGTCGGCTTTGTCGGCTTGATCTATGTCGTTGATTGGAATTTTGCCTTTTCCACCCTGAGCTTGATACCGTTTTCGGTAGTGCTTGATTTCAATAAATCGGTAGTACCGCTCTTCGTGCTGATGAGCATGGTTGCCAGCGAGAGCGGTATTGCCGAGGAGATATATAAGGCGGCGCATGCCTGGTTCGGTCATATAAAAGGCGGACTGGCAATGGCAACCGCGATAGGCTGTGGCGGATTTGCCGCCGTTAGCGGCAGCAGTATGGCCACAGCGGCGGCGATGAGCCAGGTAGCCTATCCTGAGATGCAGAAATTCGGGTATTCCTCCACATTGTCACTGGGTAGTATTACCGCCGGCGGCACGGTGGGTATATTAATCCCGCCGAGCATGGGATTTATCCTTTACTCAATCGTTACCGGAGAGTCCGTCGGCAAGCTATTCATGGCCGGAATACTGCCCGGAATATTACAGGTCGTTTTCTATGTAGCTCTTATCGGGGTTCTCTGCCTGCGTAATCCACGATTAGGGCCAGCGGGTCCCCTCTCGGACTGGGGGGGGAGGGCAAGGGCCTCTGCCGGCGCCTGGCCCATGATCATTCTCTTCCTCGTCGTTATGGGAGGCATTTATCTGGGGGTATTTACCGCAATGGAGGCAGGCGCCCTCGGCGCATTTGGAGCCTTTGTCATCGGCTTCGCCAGGAGAAGGCTGAACCGGCAGAAAATAGTCCAGTCCTTTCTGGATACCGGACGAGTGACCGCGATGATATTCTTTATCATCGTCGGCGCCATTATCTTCTCAACCTTCCTAAGCGTAACCAGGCTGCCCTTCACCCTGGCGGAAATCCTTGCCGGACTGCCCGTACACCGGTATGTGGTCCTCCTCTGGATCCTTTTTCTCTACGTGATACTCGGTTGCTTTCTGGATATCTACGCCGCTATGTTTCTCACCGTTCCCATTCTTTTCCCGGTGATTCTGGCACTCGAATTTGACCCTATCTGGTATGGAGTGTTGATGGTCAGAGTGATGGAAATGGGCTTAATTACCCCGCCGGTGGGCATGAATTGTTTTGTCATCTCCGGAGTAACCAAGGTGCCATTAGGCACCATATTCCGTGGCGTTCTTCCCTTCTTAATAGCTGACATACTTCACCTCGCCCTCCTGCTCTTTTTCCCGGTTATATCACTGTGGCTACCCAGATTGATGACGGGTTAGGTGACCTGCACCCCAAAAGAGGAGAGAGCTATTTCCCCACACCGCACACCTGCCATAATATCATCTATTCATGAATTTTAATGTAATTTCAA
>CAYOKF010000064.1:0-7972 GCA_964404475.1 uncultured Dehalococcoidaceae bacterium
CCCCCTTCGAGCCAGAAAATCGCGTGGTAAGCAAACACCATGTTCTTCTCCAACACCCTGTCCGGTGCACTCAGATGGCAGGATGGAGAAGTATTCCACCGGATACCCATGCCGCCAAAGTGGTTCTTAAAGCCGGTACGGTATTCACGCAGTTCCGCTACAGATTTAAAAGGATCATGCGGGCGCGGCCGCAGTCTGGCTATCTCATGGGTGGTGATTCCAGGCTTGAGCAGGTCCATGATCTTGTACTGCAGGTCCGCAGTACAGGCATAGACCTCTTTCTGCAGTTCGGTGGGTTTGTCACCGACTACGAAGGTGCGGTCATAGCATACCTTGTAACCGCAGAAGGTAACGTGGCATGCTTCCGCGCTCATAATTTCGCCCGGCCTGACAATTCTATCCGAGTAATTGAAGCTTCGGGGAGCACTGCGTGGACCGGAGCAGACTACCCACCCCTCAATATATTCAGCTCCCGCAGCATAGATGGCCTTCGACATTATCGACTGTACGTCGTTTTCCCTCATACCGGCCCGGAATTCGTTGACAAGAGCGCTGTAGCCGGCTTCGTTACAGCTAGCCGCCATTTTCAGCAATTCCACTTCTTCATCCGTTTTCACCATTTCGGCTTCCAGCATCCAGGAATTGCCATCAACGACTTTTATGCCGGCATCCTGCAACGCCCTGACCAGATAGGCGCCGGCGAAGTCGATACTCACCGGTAAGCCGTCAACGCCGTGCTCCTTCATCAGACTCTGCAACTGCTGGACATATTTCGTCCATTTCTGGGTAGCATCAGCCTCCTCGGTTAAATCAATTAGCTGTGGAGCTGCTAATACTTCGTCTGTGATCAACCTGCCCTCCAGCCAGGGAGAGTCTCTCCTCAGCCAGTAGTCATCCACGCCCTCTCTGACACAAATATAGGGGAACCCCGCATCCCGGATAAGTACGCAGGGGAACCAGGGAATATGCCTGGTATAGGGATGGTTAAAATTACTTGATAGATATCTCATACTGTCCCAGCTATAAACAATAGCCGCGCCAACCCCGTACTTGTGCATTGCCTGGTGTGCCTTATTTAACCTGTCCTGCCGGAGACGATTGAAGTCCACTCTTTGCTGCCAGTCAACATTGTGTTTACCAAAGGTCATGGCTGATACTCCTTTCTCCAGAAATTATACCTGCGGGACTTATATCCATGATAATCAGTTGTCCAACGTCAGCCTCCTTTCTTCTCTTCAGCCGGAAACTGCTTGACCCTTAAAGTGCGGTAAATAACCCGCCATTGACATTGATCGACTGCCCGGTGATGAAACTGGCTTCACTTGAAGCCAGGAAGGCGATGACATTAGCCAGGTCCTCGGTTGTTCCCAGCCTGCCCAGAGGTATCTGAGCAGCAACCATTTCATTGGTCCGGGCTCTGGCCTCCTCCAGGCTCACGCCCTCCCGCCGTGCCTCACCCTCAAACATATTGATGTTGATGTCGGTGTCGGTCAGGGCCGGGCACACTGCATTCACCAGTATGTTATGGGGCGCCAGCTCCAGGGCCAGGCTCTGAGTAAGGCCAACCACCCCGAACTTTGAGGCACAGTAGGCCGCCTCACCCGGAGCGCCGGTCTTACTACGGAAGGAACCAACATTAATGATCCTGCCTCCCTCACCCCCCCGCACCATTTCCCTGGCCGCGGCTCTTGAGCAAAATAACATGCCCGTCAGGTTTATCGCCAGCTGTGTGTTCCAGATTTCGTCAGTAAGTTCGGTAACATTCCGCCGGACATGTACCCCGGCATTGTTAACCAGAATGTCAACTCTGCCAAATCTGGCCACGGCCTCATTGACCATGCTATCAACCTCCCGGGATTTGGTAATGTCACAGACAATACCCAGCGCCCGGCAGCCAAGGGCTTCGATCTCTTTTACGACACTATCAATACCCTTCCAGTCCGAACCTTCATCCTGGGGCAATATCACCAGCCTGTCCGCAATGACAATGTCCGCACCTTCTCTGGCCAGGCGGTTGGCTATCGCCCGCCCAAAGCCCCGCCTGCCACCGGAACCGGTAACTATGGCTACCTTGCCTGTTAAATCATACACAGTAGTCCGTTTTCCTTAAACTTTTAACCGTCCTTTACTTGCCCAATAATCTCACGAAACTCATCCCTGGTAAGCAGCCGTTTCACTTCAGCCGCCTTCTTCTTAACCCCGGCCAGAACCCCGGTAACTTCATCATCGGTAAGCGTGATATTCATCTCTTCCGCCCATATCTCGACATTGGCGCGCCCGGCTTTGCTGCCCATCATTACCCGCTGCCCCGGCGCATGGCCGACAAATTCCGGCTTTATGGGGTGCTCACCCAGCATGTTAAACTCCTTACCTTCCTGTTCCACCATTCTCTGTAACGAGGCTATTCTCTCAACCTCAACGGCATAAATCATATCCCCCACCAGAGAGCGCATCGGCGGCACTGCCCGGCCGGTAAGCTCCGCCCCCAGCCTGGTAAGCTCGACCAGCTTGTTATACTTGACTCCCGTATCCACTCCGTAGAGGACCCGGAGTGCCACCGCAACCTCGGATAGGGGGCAGTTACCCGCCGAGGCACCGACACCGTTAATCGTGGTATGGATAACGTCGCTGCCGGCCAGCACGCCGGAGATAGTGTTAGCCACCGCCAGCCCGAAGTTATTATGCACATGGATTTCCACAGATTTGTTAATCCTCTCTTTTAGCCTGCTGACAAAGCAGAAAACGCCCTGAGGATTAAGTACTCCCCTGGTATCGGCTATACCCATTCCATCATAATAACCGTCCCTGCTTACCTTATCTACAAGGTTGAAATAGAAGCTTTCCTCGGCCCGGGTAGCATCAATAGTAAACAAGGTTACGTATAGCCCCTTTTCATGGGCAAAGCGGGTTGCCTCAATGATTCCCTCCAGAATCGCCTCTACTGGCCTGCCTACCGCCTGAATCTCATATTCAGAACTGAACAACGGTATCAGCAGACCGTGTACTCCACACTCCATTGCTTTCTCGACACTCTCCACCCTCGGTCCGCAGAAAGTAAATATTTCCATTCCCAGGTTGCGCTTCACAACCTCTTTTATGGTTTTTTCTTCCTCTGGCGACGCTCCTCCATGACCAATCTCGATGCGGTGAACGCCGACTTCCGCCAGCTTTTCGGCAATGCGTATTGAGCCGTCAAGGTCCAGCGTGATGCCCGGCTCCTGCACGCCATCGCGCAGAGTACTATCATGAACCTTGACTTGCGGGGGGATTCTAAAATCCCTGGTCACTTCTTCTTTAAAATTCCAGGGGCTGACCCAGAAGTCATCCGTCTTCCACGGTTCCTTTGTCGTTGCCATTTAACTGATACTCCTCCTGCGTTATTTTTATAGATAACTGCGGCTATGATAATAATATGATAACCAGACCACTGTCAACGTTAACGCCAGCAATGGTATTGACAATGCCTTAACGAAGTAATAAACTAAAAGGCTTTAAATGTGATGTAACCTGCTGTAGGAAATGCTGGTTCGTTGATATTATGATTTGTAATTAGCTTCTACAAATAAAAACTCAGGGGGATTTATCATGGCTCTGGAGCAAATTGCGGACAAGGTAGTCGAGACCGATTTACTGGTAGTCGGCGGAGGAATAGGTGGCTGTTGCGCTGCCGCCAAGGCTGCCGAGCATGGCTTGAAAGTCACACTGGTCGAGAAGTCAAAGACCGATAGGAGTGGCAGTGCTTCACAGGGCATTGACCACTACGGTGGAGCCTTCCAACGTGGCATAACACCAAAGGAATGGGAGGAAATTTTTGATAAAATTGGCTTGGAACGTTTCTCCCGTGGCTCTGACCCGAGCCGGCTTTACAGGGTTTATGCCAACGCACTGTGGGGACTGGAGGAACTGGAGAAGCTCGGCGTTACCATGAGGTGGGACGATGGCGATATCCGCTCTATTGTAGCTCACCACCCGGGGCCAGCTATGCGTGTGCACTGGATAAACGTTAAACCAGAGATGGCCGCAGCGGTGAGAAAGAGGGGCGTGAATGTCCTGGAGCGAACGATGGTTATCGACCTGCTCACCAATAATAATGCAGTCGTGGGCGCTACCGCAGTTGACACCCGCACCGGTGAATTCACCCTCATTAAGGCAAAGGCAACGGTAATGGCCACTGCCGCCTGTTCACGTATTTTTAACCCGGAAACACCCATGCCCTGGAAGTACAAGTTCCGCTATCACTGGTGCCCGGTGTCTGTATCCGGAGATGGATGGGCCATGGCCTACCGCGCTGGCGCGGAAATCGCCAACATGGAAATGAGCGAGCGGGGATACAGGTTCCGTGACGATTTAGTTATGTCATACGGTAACGTTGGTAATGAGGGAGTCTTGTCCAAGCTGTTAACCTGGGATGGAGAAGAGTGCATGATGCGCGACCTCGACAAACTGGAAAAGCAAGGCAAGGACCCGTTCTATCAAAGTCTTACCCATCTGCCTGACGATTTCCAGAAAAGGGTGGAGGTGGCTTTCGTAGACGAGCGGATGGTGTCACTGAAAATAGCCGAAGAAAGAGGCTTCAATACCAGGACACACTGGTACGAGCTAATGGATGCCAGGCCTAACCAGCTGAACGTTCCTCCCGGCATAAACGTCGATGCTAACTTTAAAACTTCGCTTAAAGGCCTTTACGCTATCGGAGACTGTGTCGCCGGTTCTCATGACGTCGCTACCGCTTCTACCAGCGGCTTCCTTGTCGGTGACAGCATACACACCTTCATTAGTGAGGCAGATGAACCGGTCATTGACGAAACCCGGGTGAAGAGCCTGAAGGAGACTGCGCTAACACCCCTGAGTGCGAAGGGTGAAACCGAGCCAATGGAAATGGAGAGTGCCATCCGCTACATAGTTAACCGATACGCAGGAATATATAGGGCGGAAGGCAAGCTCCGTGAAGGACTAAGGAGACTCGCTTCATTAAAAAGAGAGTTTTTACCCCGTCTAATGGCCAGGAACCCTCATTACCTGATGAGGTCACTGGAAGTCCGCAACTTGCTGGACATAGCTGAGGTACACATGCTGGCCTGCATGGAAAGGAAGGAGACGCGAGATAATTACACCAGGCTTGATTACCCGCAACAAGACCCGGCGCTGGATGGCCTATATCTTTACCAGCGACTGGTAAACGGCAAGCTAGTGTCAGAATTCAGGAAATTAGAGCCTATGGCTTTTGCTGATGACCACCAGGAAGAAAGATAAGATACCAGCTTTAAAACACGCGGATTTTCTAGGTGTCTTACGTAAGCACCCCGCTTCTACCGCTTCAGCAGGCAGGTAGTTTCACCTATACCTTGGCCTATGACCACGGAGGCATCTTAGCATCAGGTCTCGAATCATGCCTTGAATTGTAGGGTTTGATATCGATAACCGGAGAACCGTCAATGGCATCAAGCCCGGATACCCTCAGTTTATTGCTGCCAACTTCCAGCAATTTGGCCGCACACATTCCGAATCTGTTTGGTCTATCTGAAGCTCGCGTGGCGAAAAACCCCACCAGAGGATTACTTTCATCACGATGGGGGTAAATTTTATTAGATTTGGGGCCGGGATTAGAATCCACGTGGCACCAGTAAATAATGGTAACGTCAGAGTATTCATCCAGACTATCCAGGGAACCGGCTAAACTTTCATCAAGCACAACTTCAGAAACAATATCCTGAATATTGGACCGTCCTCCCGGTTCCTTCATCTCATTCCTGACCACCCCGATCACTTTCAGTGTCATTTCCGGCAATTCCTTGGCCACTTCAATCCCTCCTGCGTTTATTTGAAATACTGAGCTTTCAGTTTAGTCCTCCCCTCAGACTTTGTCAATAAGAAAAAAGAGCGGTAAATCCACCGGCGTCAGGAACCCGGTCAAGGCGGCGGTCAGCCTCAATAACATTCTGAAATCTCCAATCCAGTGTGAGGCAACCCTTGGTTTGACAATTTAACTGGCCAACTCATATACTTAACCGAGCTTTTCATTGAGCAGAAGCAGATACTGAGAAACGCTGCTCAATATACCCGTTCATATCGGCTCGCACCTGCCCCAAGACAATCCCAAAAATGATGATGCGGTCCTCTGGCAGAGCCAATAATCAACAGGATCAGAATGGAAGACAGAGAAACAACAGAAATAGAAAGCTTTGAGAGTAGTGATAGAAGAGGTGCTACCTTTGGTAAGGACTGGACCAAAGGCAGCATTTTCCGGAACCTCTTGCTACTGTCCTGGCCGATGACTGTGAGCGAGTTTCTCAATATGATAGGCCCCACCATTGATTTGATATGGGTGGGCAAACTGGGTGCAGCGCCTATCGCCGGGGTGGGCGTGGCGGGAATGGTGGTCATGCTTATGACATCAGGAGTAATGGGTCTGGCCATGGGTGCCCGGGCCGTGGTCGCCCGTTTTGTGGGGGCCGGCGATGCTAAGGGAGCCAATCATGCCGCCCAGCAAGCCTTCATTACCGCTGTTTTTTTTGTTGCACTGGTGGTGACGATAGGCGTCGTCTTTGCTGAACCCATCCTGATACTCATGGGGGTGGAACCTGAGGTAGTTGCCGAGGGAGCAGCCTATATGCGCATCATGTTCGTGGGCTCAGGGGCTATGACTTTCCGGATGCTGGCCGAGGGTATCATGCAAGCCTCGGGGGATGCGGTGACCCCGATGAGAATATCCATCTTTTTCCGGGTCTTTCATACCGTCCTCTGTCCCTTCCTGGTGTTTGGCTGGTTTATATTCCCCCGGCTGGGTGCCAGCGGAGCAGCCCTGACCAATGTCTTTGCCCAGGGTCTGGGATTGTTCCTTGCGGTATGGATTCTCTTCAGCGGGCGGACCCGTCTACGGCTGACCCTGGCCAACTTACGCTTTGACGCTAAAATGATATGGCGTATCGTAAGGCTCGGGCTTCCGGCAGCGGCCAGCAGAATGCAAAGAGGCGGCGGGCAGGTAATCCTGGTGATGTTAATGATTCCTTTTGGTACCAATGCGGTTGCGGCTCATACCATCTTGCAGAGGGTTGAGATGGTATTTCTGACATTAACTGCAGGACTGGGCCTTGGCTCGGGAGTACTGGCCGGCCAAAACCTGGGCGCAGCGCAACCGGAGAGAGCCGAAAAAGGTGGCTGGCAGGCGCTGGGTATTGCCGAGGTTATTACAGTAATTGGTTCCGGTGCGATACTTTTATGGGCCGAACCCGTAGTCCGTATCTTCAACTCTGACCCTGCCCTGGTGGAGTTGACCAGCAGCTTTCTGAGGATAGCCGCCGCCGGTTTATTCCTCCTGGGTTTTGTTGTTGTTTTTCAGCTCCTCCTCACCGGCTCCGGTGACCCTGTACCAGCCATGATTATTGAGATTGCCCACATGTGGATGTTTATACTTCCCATGTCAGTAATCCTGTCAAAGTATACCGACCTTGGCATGTACGGAATACGATGGGCAATGGCGTTTGGCGTGATTTTGGGAGCAGCCGCCTACTTATGGTATTTCAGAACCGGGAAGTGGAAGCACCGGAAAGTATGACCGTTATCTATTAACATCCGCCAGACTTAGCAGGTTGTCCTTATATACTAACTTCCCACCTCCAACACAGTCACCGGCAATTATACTACCATCTAGCAGGATGATATCGTGTTTAACCTCGGAAGCTTTCTGGATAATCCTCTCCCCAGTGGAACAGACGCCCACCACCTTAATATTCGGCATTTCACCCCACACCGCAATCATCCCTTACCTGGATATCTCTCGGCTGTTACCTATTAATTATTCTTATTTTTGACATTGCCCACCTTCACATCTATTTCACACAGCAACAAGCTCACTTAAACCATTTACACTACTTGTGGCAAATATTTTACATATATTTCTCCCCTTCTTGATAAATAAAGAGCATTAATTAAAGATAATAGATAATGATTAAACAATAATATAGTCGTAATT
>CAYOKF010000065.1:0-7873 GCA_964404475.1 uncultured Dehalococcoidaceae bacterium
ATTTGCCGTATCAGGGGAAACTCAAGCATTTCCAGGCTTTTGTTGTCCATAAGAATGATCGCTGCTCCTTGGCTATAGATATATTATAGCACGATTCAAAGCAAAAGCGGCTTAACTGATTCTAATGATTTACTGTCTGAGCCGCCCGGAAGTTTTTAGGGCTGCCCGCTGTTGACTGCTGGAGACACAATTAGTAGAGTTACAGGGGATAGCTTGGTTAATCCTGGAAAGCGAGGAGGCTTAAATGAAGGCTTGTGAGGGACAGATAGGCAGGGTTTTCGTGTTGCGACTGGAGGAAGGGGATATGGTGCCGGAATGTATTGAACGCTTTGCCGAAGAGCATGGGGTATCTGCCGGGCAGGTTATCCTGATAGGTGGTATCGGTGGGGGTGAGGTGGTTGTTGGCCCCCGGCGCTCCCGGGAAATGCCGCCGGAGCCGATGCTCCTTCCTGTAGATGGCGCCCACGAGGTGGTAGGAGTGGGTGTGCTGGCCCCCGGCGGGGACGGCAAACCGGTACTCCACATACATGCTGCACTAGGCCGCTCCGGGAACACCATGTGCGGGTGCCTGCGGCCCGGCGTAGTTACCTGGCAAGTTGGTGAGGTTGTTCTGTATGAAATCCTGGCGGCGGGTGCGGTTCGTGTCATGGACGAGGCGAGCGGGTTTGTGCTTCTCGATATTCAGTCCGGGCCGGGCAAGGGCAGGTAGACTATGGGTAGTCTGGTTGCCGACCTTATCCTGGTGAATGCCAATGTGCTCACTATGGATGCCGGGTGTCCCCGTGCCCGCCTGGTTGCCGTGGGGAAGGGCAGGGTGCTGGGCGTGGGTGGGAGCGAGGCTTTGAAGGAGTACCTGGGTGGTAATACCGAGGTTATCGACTGCCGTGGCAAGACAGTTATCCCCGGTTTTTATGATGCCCATATTCACCTTGCTGCCTTTGCCGAAAGCCTGTTATCCGTCAATTTGAATCAGGATGTGGCGCATTCCATCCCTGATATTCAAAACGAAATTCGGAAGACGGCCAGTAATTTGCCAGCGGGGAGCTGGATAAGGGGGGTTGGCTATAATGAGTTCTACCTTGCTGAGAAACGCCACCCCACCCGCCGGGAACTGGATGAGGCTACCGCCATCCACCCGGTAAGATTGACTCATCGCTCAGGGCATGCCCACGTGCTCAACAGCCTGGCTCTGGAACTGGCCGGTATATCGGGAGAAACTGCGGAACCGCCCGGTGGCATGATTGAGCGGGACCTGGTTACCGGTGAGCCCAACGGCGTGCTGTACGGTATGAGCAGCTATCTTGCCAGTGTCGTACCATCTCCGGGTGAAGGAGAACTGGAAAAGGGTGTAAAGCTGGCCAGTGACAAGCTTCTCTCACTGGGCATAACCTCTTTTCAGGATGCCTCCCCGCGTAATGATTTCCGTCGCTGGCAGCGGTTCAGGGGGTGGCAGGAGAGGGGGTATCTGAAACCTGGCGTAAATATGATGATGGGCATGGAAGCACTGGGTCAGTATCGGGAGTGTTTTCTCTTGCCAGAAGCAGGCGATAGACTGCGGCCGGGTGCAGTCAAGATAATGCTGGATGAAACACGGGGCCAGCTTAACCCTCCTCAGGCGGAGCTAAACGAAAAAGTACTTGAAGTTCATCAGGCGGGCTTCCAGGTGGCCCTGCACGCTGTTGAGGAGAACACGGTAGCGGCTGCCTGCCTGGCTCTGGAGTACGCGCAGCAAAGGTTGCCACGCCCTGACCACCGCCATCGTGTGGAACACTGCTCTGTGTGCGACCTGGAAATGGCCAGCCGCTTAGCCTCGTTGGGAGTGGTGGTGGTTACCCAGCCATCATTTATCTACTATAGCGGGGAAAGGTATCTGGCCACGGTGCCCGAAAAGCAACTCAGGCATCTCTACCCGATAGCCAGTCTGATTAAAGCCGGTCTGAAAACAGGCGCTGGCTCGGATTGCCCCGTGGTGCCTCCTGACCCGCTGCGTGGCATTTACGCTGCGGTTACCCGGAAGGCGGCAACAGGGCAAACCCTGCTGCCGGAGGAAGGTGTCTCTCCGCAGGCAGCCCTGTGGATGTATACCGGAGGCGCTGCTTACGCCTGCTTCGAGGAAGCGGTAAAGGGGTCGATAGCGCCGGGTAAGCTTGCCGACCTGGCGGTATTAAATGCTGACCCTACCGCTGTGGCTCCTGATGAAATTAAGGATCTGGCTGTGGAAATGACGGTAATTGGCGGGGAAATTGTGTGTCGGAAGGTTCTTTAGGCAATAATGCCCTGCTCAATGTACCGCTGGAATTGCTCATCGCCCAGGCCCAGCAAATCATGATAGACATAGCGGTTGTCCTGACCCAGCAGCGGTGCCGCCCTCCATGACCTGGCTGGTGTGCTGCTAAGCCTTACCGGCGTGCTGTCAAAGCTGGTGTCCCCCAGTAACGGGTGCTGTGCCTGGGTGAAGAAGCCGCGGCTGTTGAGCTGGGGGTCGTTAGCCATATCGGCGGCATTATTGACCACTCCGGCGGGCACCCCTGCTTCCTGAAGCGTCTTCATCACCTGCTCCGGTGTGTAATCAGCCGTCCATTGTTCCATGAGTTGATTTAGCTCCCCGGCATGAGCGAGCCGCTGCCCCAGGCTGGAAAATTTTGCCTGCCTGGTCCAGGCAGGATTACCCATCACCCGGCACAGGGCGTGCCACTCATCCTCGGTAAAGACGGTGATAACACACCACCGGTCATCACCCCGGCATTGGTAGCAACCATAGGGGGCGGCGGTAACACTCTCATCAATATTGCCTTCAGGGATAGCTAGGTTATGATTAACCGAGTAATCCAGAAGAGCCGGCCCCAGAAGGCAGCAGATTGTCTCGTACTGGGAGATATCAATATATAGTCCGTCACCAGTTCCAGCGCGGTGCTCCAGTGCTGACAGGATGGCGAAGGCAGCCAGCATGCCGGCCAGAGGGTCAGCATAGGAATAGCCGATTCCCTCCGGTGGCCCGTGGCCGGAAGAGGTGAGATGCGTTAGGCCGCTGAGCGCCTGTATGGTCGGCCCCAGGGCGGCAAAGTCCCGCCATGGCCCGGTCTGTCCCATTCCCGAAAGGCTCATCATGATAATGTCAGGCTTTACTTTCTTTAGTGCCGCATAGTCCAGTCTCCAGTTGGCCATTACCCGCGGGGTGAAATTTTCCACCACGACATCGCTTACCTTGACCAGCTCGAGGGCGAGTCCCCTGCCCTCCGGGTGAGACAGGTCAAGGGTTATGCCCAGCTTGTTGCGGTTCCATGTATTGAAGTAGCCGGTGGCGTTGGACTCGGCGCCGTTAGCAAGCCTTCTTGATTGGACCTTGATGACCTCGGCACCGAAGTCGGCCAGTATTCTGGTGGCATAGGGGCCAGCCAGAAGCCAGGTAAAATCCAGAACTCTGATTCCCTGGAGGGCGCCGCTGTCCATTTAATTCTCCTGATTAAATAACTTTCTCAGTGGCCAGTCTGGTCAGATCCTCTTCGGTCAGTCCTAACTCGTCGCGATACACCCGGGTGTTATGCTCGCCAATCAGCGGGGCCCGACCGCGTATTTCCCATGATGAACCGCTTAGTTTGCCGGGTACGCCGGGGTAAACAGGGGAGTCACCGGATTCGGGGTGCTTGACGGGGACGAAGAATTCACGTGCCTTCAGCTGGGGGCTAGCCAATACTTCCCCGGGTGAGCAGACGGGCGCCCAGGGGAAGCGCATCAGTTGCCCCATCTCAAATAGCTCTCCGGTAGTGTGGGTCTTTGTCCAGGCGGACAGGACATCGATAATATGGTTTATATACTGCTGGCGGTAGTCCTCTTCCCGCCATCTTTCGTCTTTCAGGTCGGCAGCCATGCCCTCGCTGTCCAGCAGGTTAACCAGAGTCTCCCATTCCCGGGCAAAAGTAAGCAGGATGTAGCCATCTTTACAGGGCAGCAGGCTGGCGGAATTGGTCCAGTGTAAGTTGCCCTGTCGGCGTGGCACTGCCCTTTCATAGAAATAACGCACCATCACATGCTCCAGGGTTGCCGCTACCGCTTCCTGCAAGGAAATATCAATATGCTGGCCCTTGCCGCTGCGGTGCCGCTCATGCAGCGCCGTGAGAATGCCGATGGCCGCAAAGAGGGAAGCAGCGTAGTAGGGCTGCTGTCCGTAGGGTTTCAGGGGCTGTGTTTCCTGAGTTCCGGAAACATACATCTGCCCGCCCAGCGCCGAAGCAATCAGGTCGGAGGACTTGTATAGATGATATGGGCCGCTTTGCCCGAAGCCGGTAACCGATGCCAGAATGAGTCCCGGGTTCCGTTCACTTAGTGCATCGTAGTGCAGCCCGATTTTCTTTAAATATCCCGGCGGGAAGGTCTCGACGACTACGTCAGACTTGCCGGCTAAGCGGAGAAAGATATCCCTCCCCCGGCGGCTGGACAGATCCAGGGAGATGCCAAGTTTGCCGGCGTTGTGATACCAGAAGCGCAGGCTCTTCTCCGGATGCGGAGTGTTGCCGCGGAAAGGACCTGACCGGCGTGAATCGTCACCGCCGGGTCTTTCTATTTTGATGACCTTGGCTCCCATATCCGCCAGTAGCCTGGTACAAAAGCTGGCACTATCATCAGCCAAATCTAAGACCTGGAGTGCTGACAGCGGGGCGGTTGCTTTTCCCCTTGATAACATAGCTGCTATAAGTCTGAAATAGCGCCTGACTTTATTGAATGAGGCATTTAAAGGATATTTTTATGCCAAGACCTGAGATGTTTTGTTAAATACATAGATAAGTGGCCGGGCTGCCTGGTAAAGAAGCGTTAGTCGGATGAGGGAACCGGTCTGGGTTCCTGAATTTCCATTTCCTTATCACAGCAGACGGCAGTACCTTCCCCGGCCTTGGTGCACAATACTTCGGTACCGCACACCGTACACTTGTATCTCTTACCCAGTTGATTCATGAAAACTTCTCCCCCTTTATCTCACCAGGAAGATTATTAGTCTATTTCTTCAGCTCCGTGGGCTGACCGCAGCAGGTTAACGTGCCCTCCCCGCCTTTGGTGACGATAAATTCTGCACCGCATTTCTTGCAGAGGTACCGTTTGCCGATCTGGTTAGCCATCTTTATTCAAACCTCCCTTGGTATTATAGCACTGATTCCTGAATATTGTAAAAAATTCAGGAATGGATTACACCAACGATTTTTTTGAGTACGGCAATCACCAGCCTGGGGGATAGTTAATATGATAACCGATAGCCTTTATATTTAAGGTAGTAGCCGGCCAGTCTTTTTTCCATCTCCAGTCCTTCTGCGGTAGACATATCAGAGCCTCTGACTATGGCCTGCTTGGCCATTCTGATTGCCCCGGGGTCAGCGGCAGTGATTTTTCGGGCGATACCATCGGCAGTCTTCAGTAGCTTAAAACCGGGTACTACTTGATTGACCAGTCCGCAGTTAAAAGCTTCCCGTGCTCCAACCAGGCTGCCGGAGAGTATTAATTCCAGGGCTTTGCCCTGACCGATAGCCCGGGGTAAGAGTTGTGTGCCGCCCGCACCCGGGATGATCCCCAATCCTGCCTCGGGGAAACCAAACTGAGCATCTTCAGCGGCAATTCTGATATCGCAGAACAGGGCAATCTCAAGGCCGGCTCCCAGAACGTAGCCGTGGAGGGCGGCAATCAGCGGCTGGGGAATTTCAGAGAAGTCTCTCCAGATATTGCGCTGACTACTTGCCTTTCGTGCCGATGTTGGTGATGATGCCGTCAGAAATTCGGTCAGGTCAGAGCCGGCGCAGAAGGCCTTTTCCCCGGCTCCGCTGATGATAGCTGCCAGCACCTCGGCATCGTCTTTTATTGCCCTGAGTACCTGGTATAGCTCGTCGCGCATTTTGATGTTATACACGTTCAGAACGCGCGGGCGGTTGAGGGTAATATAAGCAATATTGTGTTTCTTCTCATAAATAATGGTTTTAAAATCGCTCATGGCGTAGTCTCAGAGTGAACCGAGGTCTTACTTTCCCTTAAATTTCGGGGCTCTCTTTTCCAGAAAGGCCCGGATGCCTTCAGTGCGGTCTTCGGTTGTTTGCAGCAGGAAATAAAGGTCGGATTCAAAGCGCAGTCCCTGTTCCAGAGTCAGCTCGGTGCCGGTGCGTATCGCTTCCTTGGCGTATTGCAGAGCGATAGTGGCTTTCCCGGCCATTGTCCGGGCTAGCGCCATTGCCGTGGGAAGCAGTTCTTTAGCCGGAACCAGCCTGCTGACCAGTCCCATCTGGCAGGCTTCTTGCGCGTCAATATATTTCCCGGTGATAATCATTTCCATTGCCATGGCCTTGCCGATGATGCGCGGTAAGCGCTGGGTGGCGCCATCCCAGGGGATGAGACCGGAGGCAATATGGGTTACGGCGAAGCGGGCGGTTTCCGCGGCAATCCTGAGGTCGCTGGCCAGGGCCAGTTCCAGCCCTTGTCCCAGGGCGTCACCGTTGATAGCGGCAATGACCGGCAGGCGAAGGCCGGCCACCGGCGCGGCAACCGAGATTAGCCTTGTTTCCTCTTCCCCGGCGATGAATGCCGGCAGTTCTTCCGGGTCAGTGCCGGCGCAAAAAGCCTTTTCTCCGGCAGCGGTGATAATAGCTACCTTGAGCTCTTCATCAAGATTGATGGTGGTACAAACATCAGCCAGTTCCTCAGCCAGGCAGCTATTTATACTATTGCCTGCCTCCGGACGGTTGAGAGTGACCACAGCCACCGCCTTCTTTTTTTGAAAAATAATATGCTGGTATGACATCGGGGTTTCTCTACTGGCTATTGGCCAGGTGATTTCCTACTGAGGCCTGTGTTGCGGAATTATATACCCAGTTCCTCTCCCACCAGCACCACATTTATCCGTCCTTTTTCGGTTATTGACACGCCATCAATAATCACCGTGTAGTGGCATATTTTCCAGTCGTGAGTGCAATCAGCACAACGTCCGGTGCGGACGCAGGGTAGGTCTCCCATCTTGTCGTAGTGGTGCTTCAGGTAATGGCGCCTGGCGTTTATCGGTGCCGCCACCTGATGGATTCGCTCCATAGCCTCATTGACATCCCGGACAATCTTATTGACACCGACGGCGATAATGACTTTTTCCGGCCCGAATATAATAGCTGATACCCGGTTGCCCAGTCCGTCAATGTTTACCAGCTTGCCGTCCATAGTGACGGCGTTGGTGCCGGACAGGAACACGTCGGTGAGGAAGGCCTCCCGGTGCATTTGATGTCTATCCTCAGCAGTATCAAGGTAGTAACCATCAGCATCCCACCGAAACGGGTCAATCACGGCGTTCTGCTGGCGCTTGATGAGTTCCGGGATAACTCCTATCTGGTCGACGGTAATGGAATCACCGCGGGCAACGGTAGCTCCCTGAGGAATCATTTCCAGTATGGCGTTTAGTGCCTCCTGGCGGTTAACGCAGTACTGGGCGCCGATGTTCCTCCTCAGGAGGTTTTTCACCGTAGTCCTGGCGCGCTCTTCATTGAGCCAATTCTTCTCTGCGCTTATGTCCTCTATATCGGTCATTTTACACACCTGTTAGCATAACGTACGGCTGCAGCCGGGTACATCATGTTTCCTTGCTCTTTATTCCACGACTGCGGATAGGACGAATGTACGGGTTGCCTTCTCGCCGCCTTCCCAGGGCCGGCTGTATTCCATGGATATGGTGGTCTCGCCGGGGCGGAGCACTTTAAATGACCATACCTCTTTGCCAGCGGCACCCGCTACCTCCGCAGACTCGGGGGCAATGTATTCATTGCTTTCATATTCTAAGACCGTGGGATCAGTTAATTCAGTGAGCTTCCATTCAAAGCCTGTCGTCGGGTTGGCGCAGAGGCTTACTATCAGAGAATCA
>CAYOKF010000066.1:0-7845 GCA_964404475.1 uncultured Dehalococcoidaceae bacterium
ACATCGGCAAAAACGACCTGGTCTTTGTCGAGGCCCCCATGCTTCACTGGCCCGATAGCATGTTCACCTACCTGACCGGTAAAAATATCCTCATGCCGAATGATGCCTTCGGCCAACACTACGCCGCCGCCTTTCGCTTCAATGACCAGGTCGACCAGGAAGAGCTATATGAGGAAGCACTGAAATACTATGCCAACATCCTCACCCCGTTCAGCAGTTTCGTCTTGAAAAAAATCGACGAGGTACTATCCCTTAACCTGACGGTAGATATCATAGCCCCGAGTCATGGCATCATCTGGCGTAAAGACCCCCTACAGATTGTGCGGAAATATCAGCAGTGGGCTGCACAGAAGCCGGGAAGGAGTGCCGTCATCCTCTACGATACCATGTGGGAGGGGACCCGGCAAATGGCTGAGGCAATTGGTGACGGTCTGGCTGCTGAGGATGTTCCATATAAAGTGTTTCATATGGCAGTATCCGACATTAATGATGTCGTCACCGAGGTCTTTAAGGCAGGAGCCGTTATCGTGGGCTCGCCGACCTTCAATCAGGGAGTCTTGCCAACGCTAAGCCCCATACTGGGAAACCTCAAAGGGCTCAAGTTTCAGAACAAAATCGGTGCTGCGTTCGGTTCTTATGGCTGGAGTGGGGAAGCGGTGAAGATTATCGAAGAGCATCTGGAACGATGTAAGATTCCAGTAGTCGCCGAAGGTGTCAGAGCTAAATGGCAACCGAAGCCGGATGACCTGACCGAGTGCCGAGAACTGGGGCACAAAGTGGCACAAGCTATAGGTGCCCCGTAGTTGTTGAGTTGATTAGGGACACTGGAGATTTTTAATAAGCGCCTGAGATAGTATCCGCTAGATTAGAGCAATCTAGTTTTATAAATAGTTTACGCAGGATGTCCATCTGCTGGATAAGCTCGGGCATTTTGACCGGGAGCACCTCATTGGCAAAGTCACATCACATCTGTGCAATGCGCAGAATCGGATTCAATGGCGCCAGACAGTCATCTTCTGCAAAACCGACGTTGAATGTGGCCGCCGTGTAGCCGAGGGGCTGGGACTCGGCGTTAAGGAGGTGGCACGGCTAGCTGATATGTCTCAGGAAGAACGGGCTAACGCTACGGCTAAATAAAGCGGGCAAGTACGTGGCGTGATGACAGTTGATTTCAGTATTATGACTGGAGGAGAGGCGAGACAGGGTGTACAGTCAGTAGGCATGATGCTGGCAGAGCTGGCAAGTGCCTCAGCAGTTGTGCCATCACTGTTTCATGGCAATGGGGAACTAGACTAAGAAAGCCAAACCATGAGAATAGCCACCGTTCCCTTGTCTCACGGGGGCCTAAAACAATATACTATCACACTCGTAATCTTATTTCTTCCGGGGTTACGCTATCAACCAGAATGTTAACTCCGTCTATCCTTATGGTACTTTGCCCCTTTGGAAAGTAAAGGTTCCAGGAATAACCTCGGTAAAGGAATTCCCATTTCATTTGCACGATAGAGAACACGTTCTCATTTGGCATACCGGCATAAACAATGCGGTCTTTGCCCAATCGCAGGTGATGAGTATCGCCTACCGATAATACTACTGAGTTATTCATCGTTCCCCCTTATTAAAGCCTCGGTATATTATAGCGCATGCATCAGGTTTTTACCCGCCCCCCCCCACATGACGGTAGTGCTTGTGGGGCTTGGGGCAGGCGCCTGAACCCCGGGGCAGCCGGGTAAGAGTCGTCAATGCGAGCGCCCGTATTTATCGCGTCTGGGATTGATAGCTGACGGTCACCGGTAACGGTTATCAATAATCAGTAGCAGGTTGATATTGTGACTTTTTTGTAGGTATTCCGGGTTCTTTCGTGATGTGCTCTTGAGATGGTCAGCATAGCATGGACTGGTGGCATTTCAGCAACGGGCTAAGGGTTGCTGCGTTGTTACGGTACAGCCGTTAACAAGATGGGAGAGGCGAGATGATAGGACTTCGGTATCCGATGGTGATGTCAGAAAGCGATAGAGTGTGGAAAAAATATTGCGGGTTCTATAGTTTATATATTGAACAATTCATGGCAATCCAGGAAAGGTTGCTGCTCCAGCAACTTAAGCAGATTGCCGGTTCTGCGCTGGGGGAAAAGCTGATAGGGAGAAAGATGCCTGCCAGCGTGGAGGAGTTCCGCCGTTACGTACCGCTGACTACCTATGAGGATTACCTCCCGGAACTTGAAAAGGGTAATGAAGGTTTTCTTCTGGGAAAGCCATATGCCTGGGCGCATACTTCAGGCGCTTCAGGCACTTTTAAACAGGTCCCTTACACGCTTGAATTCTATGAGAGTGCCTTGCATAGCCTGATGGCTGCCTTCATTCTGGCTTGTTCCAGCAAGAAGGGGCAGAGTTCCCTTGCTGAGGGGGACCGTGTGCTGTTTAATGTGGCGCCTCCCCCGTATCTTTCGGGGATACTGGCTTCCGGAGCCAGCAACAGGTTCAAGCTGAGGCCCCTGATGCCCCCCGAAATGCATGATGGCATGGATTTCAAGGAAAAGGTAGCCAGGGGTTTTGACTTATCTTTGCGGACCGGTGTGGACATATTGGTTGCGATGACCAGTGTTCTGGTTAAGATTGGTAACGATTTTAACAGGCTCTCCCGGAAAAGCAGCAAAGCCAGGCATTTTTCACACCCGGCGGCGCTCTGCCGCCTTATCAGTGCCTCATGGCGGAGCAAGCTGGAGGGAAGGGGCATGTTGCCCAAAGATTTGTGGCCGGTGAAGGCTATCATCGGCTGGGGGGCTGACACCAGCATCTATCGAGATCTGGTCTATAAGTACTGGGGGGTGTACCCGTTCGAGTTACACGCCTGCACTGAGGCGGGCATAATCGCTTTGCAGAGTGGTATTAAACGGGATTTGACCTTTATACCTTACTCCAACTTTTTCGAGTTTATCCCTGAAGCGGAGTGGTTGCAGAGTAAAAGGGATTCTCTTTACGAGCCGCGCACGTTACTGCTTTCCGAGGTTAATCCTGGTGAGCGCTATGAACTGGTAATCACCAGTTTCCACCGGATGCCTTTCATCAGGTACCGGCTGGGGCATCTGATTAAAATTACGGCCCTGGAAGATAAGGAGGCACAGGTTTACCTGCCGCAAATGGTCTTTGAGACCAGGGCCGATGACCTGCTGGATATAGCCGGCTTCACCAGAGTAAGCGAAAAAACTATTGTTCAGGCGATTGCCAATGCCGGGCTTGACCATGAAGAATGGACAGTCCGCAAGGAACTTGACCGGGATAAACCCAAACTTCATCTCTACATTGAGCTGAAGGACAGTTATCTTGCCGGAGATATAGCTCCGGTTCTACATGATGAATTGAAGCGTCTGGATAATGGGTATCATGACCTTGATTGCATGCTGGGGGTTCATCCCCTTGAGGTTACGGTACTCCGCCCCGGTACCTTCGCTGATTATTGCCTGATGAAGGAGAACCAGGGGGAGGCGTTGCATATGCAAAAGCCGCCCCGTATTAATGCCCCCGAAGCAGCTATCAAAGAACTGATTAACCTGGGTAGCCGGAGGGAAGTATCCGTGATATAGCACGATTAAGGTGACCGCCGCAATCATGCTTCACAAAGTAGCAACCTGTTCACTGTTACGCGGTAATCCTGGAGATGAAAGCCGGGTTACATTGGATAGTACCAAGGAGTAAGTGTTGAGTCTATATGTATTTATACCCCTTATCGAGGTCGTCTTCTGTGTAACCCTGCTGGTCTTACTGCAAATCAGGGGCAAGCCTCATGTTGCCCGGAAACCTTTTTCCCTGTTTCTCATCGGCATGGGCTTATGGGGTCTGTTCATCTTCATGATGCGCTTGAGCTCCAGCGCGGGGAGCGCATTGTTCTGGGAGAAGCTGGTATTTGTGGCGATATTGAATGCGGCGCTCTTCTTTTACTGGTTCACCATCGGTCTTACCGGTATCAGGCCGGGCAGATGGATACATTACCCCCTCCACATCCTTTACTTCGTGTCCATGTGTCTCATCCCAACCGGGCTTGTGGTTGGCGGCATGCAGATGATGTGGTATGGTAAAGCCCCGGTTGTCGGGCTTCTTTTTCCCTTCTATGTCGTCTGTGTCTACGCGCCACTGGTAATTAGCCTGGTGGTACTGCTGAAGCATAATAGACAGTCCAGAATCGTTGATGAAAAAATCCGTACTCACTATATTGTTGCCGGATTGGTAGCCATGTTTATCGGGGGTACTACTGACTATTTACCTGCCGTTGGCGTGAGTATGTATCCGCTGGGAATCATTGGCAATATCCTGTTTTGCGTAATGGCTACCGTGGCTATGTTGCGGTATGACCTCCTTGAAATGAAGGTGATACTCCGCCGGGGAATAGCCTACTCACTGGGCAGCATGTTCCTGCTTGGTGTCCTTGGTGGCCTGATTCTCTTACTCGGCAGTGTTTTCCAGGGAGCTTTTAACCCGGTTTCTTTGACGGTCACTATCATCTCGGTCTTTATTGCCGGTATCGCTATTGCTGTCTTTCAGCCAATCCTGCCCAGGTTTCAGGGTATGGTGGACCGCTGGTTCTTCCGCCAGCGGTATGACTACCTTCAGGCCCTGCGAAGGTTTACCAGGGAAACCAGGGGCATTATTGATCTCAAGCAACTTGCCTCATCACTGGTAACCGCAGTTGCCAATGCCATGCAGAGCCGTAACGTATATCTATTGTTGCCATCTGATGCTAACGGTGGCTTTATTACCTATTCCTACTACGGGCAGCATCATGGCAAGCGTTTGTCGCTGCCGTCCGGCAGCCTCCTTATCCAGACCATGAAATACGATGATAACCCTATCGACGCCAATGATTTAAACGTCATTCCGGCATTGAGTGCCCTGCCTGTTGATGAGGAACAGATGCTGCTAAGGAACCAGATAGAACTCCTGTTACCGCTGAATAATGAAAGCCAACTGGCTGGAATCCTGCTGATTGGCAGGAAATTTTCCGGTGAACACTACTCTAACGAAGACCGGCGCTTGCTGCAAACGATTTCACACGAAGTAGCGGCAAGTATTGAAAATGCCCGTGTCTATGAGAGCATGCAAACAAAGCACGGTCAGTTGCTGGAAGCCATGGATGGAGTCATCCATGCTATGTCATTGGTGGTGGAAACGAGAGACCCTTATACCGCTGGTCATCAGCGGCGGGTGGCTGATCTGGCATGTGCTATCGGGGAAGAAATGGGCCTTTCCGAGTGGCAGATAAAGGGTATATATATTACCGGGCTGCTCCACGATGTAGGCAAGCTGGTGGTGCCCGCTGAGATTCTCACCAAGCCGGGCAAGCTAAACCATTCTGAATTCAGTATCATTCAGAGCCACCCCCAGGTGGGCTATAGCATACTGGAGAGGATAGAATTTCCCTGGCCGGTTAGGCAGGCCATTCTCCAGCACCATGAGAGGCTAGATGGCTCCGGTTATCCCGAAGGTGTTTCCGGTGAGCATATTATCCTCGAGGCAAGGATTCTGGGTGTCGCTGATGTTGTCGAGGCGATGTCATCCCACCGTCCCTATCGCCCATCTCTCGGCCTGGATAATGCTCTTGAGGAGATATCCCGGGGGAGAAACGTTCTGTATGACCCCAGCGTGGTGGATGCCTGTTTAAAGCTTCTTCAAAAGGCCGGGGGTGATTTTGAACGGTTGCTTGACGACAGCCAATTCCGGGTGCTCAGCAGTGTCTGATGCAGGGGGTTCAGCATTATGGTCTGCGGGTACATTAATCGTATTCAAGGATGCTTTAAAACCAAGTGTAAAAAAAGGAGGCGGTATTATGAAAAAGAGAATATTTTTGGTTAGTTTGGCCCTGGTCCTGGCTTTGTTTCTGTTGGCACCGGCACCGGCACTGGCGGCAAAGCCGGTGGAATTTAATGCCAGCGGGTCTATCGAGACTATATCAGCAGGAGATGTCTTGCCCGCCGGCAACAGCGGCCGGTGGGTGGTTCATGAGCGCGAATTATGCGGTATTCTGTCTGGAGATATAAATGACGACTTCGTGCTTACCTACCGGGCGAATGTTGATGAGAACCAGGCGGGTAATCTGTCCGGCAAGCTTACCATAGGCCAGGATGCCTGTAGTATGAGATTGAACGGCAAGAGCCAGCCGCTGGAGCTTGTTTGGCTGGAAACGTTTAATACCTACCTGCCGATGCTGGCCATTGAGGGCCACTGGACGTTTAACCAGGGAGCACGGGGAAACGGTGACTTTGCGGCGTGGTTTATCTTTATACCTCAGGTCGACGAGCAGGGTAATGTCCATATTGGCCAGATTGTGGGTAGCGCCCTCGAACTGACTGGCAAGTGGTGACCTTGGGTAGCGGGCAAATAAGCCAGCGGCTGAAGCCAGGATTTGTCTTAATCAAGGATTAGCTGCTTCTTACATGAATTGATGGATATCAGTGACCCTGGCAGGTGGTTTCGGGGAGTGGAGCAGACACATGAGGACCGTGCCCAGGAGGCCTATGGCGACAAATACCGTGAAAGCAGTTGCGTAGCTGCCAGTAGTATCGTATACCCAGCCGGTGTAGACTGCGGATAACAGTGATACCGGCGATGCCAGCATCAATGACGCACCCTGAATTGAACCATATGCTTTCCGTCCGAAAAAACGCCCTTTGATAACAATATCCAGGGGTGTGAATGCCCCGCTGCCCAGGCCGAACAGGATAAGCAGGACATATACCGTGGCTATGCCCGGGTTCAGGAGAAAAGCGGCAATACCTATCGCCGGAAGCAGGTGGGTCGCCGCCAGTAGAAACTTCAGCCGGTCTTTATCGAAGCGGTCGGCCAGAAATCCTCCGAGGAACCTCGACGGTATGGTGAAAAAGACCATCATCGCCATCATACCACCGGCTACGGTTGGGTCAATACCCATGTCGGTGAGAAAGGGGATGCAATGGATGTTGATGCCGGCAGAAACTGTCATCACGAAGGTACGAGCTACGGCTAGCATCCAGAAAGAAGACGTTCTCAGTGACTGCCGGAGGGTGAACTCATTCTCATCGAGACTGGCGGCATACTCCACGCCTTTATCTATCATATCGTCTGTGCTGACTGCTGAGCCAGGCTCAACCTCGACTCCGTCAGGGAGTAATCCGTAGTATTCGGGACGTTTTTGCTTGACAAACAACCATGCCAGCGGTACGAAGGCAAGGACCACTCCGGACCACATCAGGCAGGTTGTCCGCCAGCCGCTGGTCGTTATCAGCCAGGTGATAAGCGGCAGCACGATTACACCGCCAATGCCAATGAGCACGAACCTGATGCCGAAGACCATCCCTCTTTTACGTACAAACCAGTTGGTCAACGCCTTGTCAGCGGCAATGGTAAGAGCCAGGTTACTACCGGCTCCCACCATTAATCCCCAGACCACGTAGTATGACCAGAGCGAGTTAACGAAATTCATCATTGCCAGGCCCGCAGCCATGAAACAGAGACCGACAATGGTTACCCACCTTGGCCCAAATCTATCGACAAGCCATCCCGTAAGTGGCGCCAGCAAGCCGCCCTCGACTCTGCCAATTCCGGCGGAAACAGATGTAGCCGCTCGGGTGAAGCCCAGCTCGGAAGAGATGGGCTTAAAGAGTGCGGAGAACCCGTAACTGTAGAACCCGTGCCCCAGGCCGGACATGGCACCGGTAACCAGGTTCATCCACCAGCCAAAGAATATCCTGGGGGACTTTCTCTTCTTAATCAAGGTATTCTTTCTTCAGACAAGTAAATGGCATGGCGCCATAAGAAATTAGCTTCACTGTTCATAACTGTGGCGGTTGGGTTGCGCGGTACGTAAAACTAGGTG
>CAYOKF010000067.1:0-7806 GCA_964404475.1 uncultured Dehalococcoidaceae bacterium
AAGTAACTGCCCCCCCGTCAAAAAGCTATACCATCCGCGGGCTGATGTGCGCCGCCCTGGCCGATGGTGAAAGCGTGATAAGGCACCCGCTGGTTTCCGATGACAGTCAAGCGGCGCTAAATGTGCTGCATGACCTGGGGATTAGTATCCGGCAGGAAAAGAATTTATGGCGGATAAGCGGTGGCAGTTTTCAGAAGCCGGCTGGCGATCTATACTGCGGTGATTCAGCGGCAACGCTAAGGTTCATGACTGCAATCTGCGCCCTGGTTCCCGGCAGATGTCGCCTTACTGCCGGGCCTTCGCTATCCAGAAGACCGGTCCGGCCGCTGGTTAAGGCGTTAAAGCAATTAGGGGTGAATTGTTCCAGTCAGGGTGAGGTACCGCCGGTGATTGTTGAGGGAGGCACACTGAAAGGAGGCACTACCGAATTACCTGGCGACATCAGCTCCCAGTTTATCTCAGCCCTGCTCTTTATCGTCCCCTGCGCTGAAGAGGGAATGAGCATCGTGCTGAGCACTCCTCTGCAATCAGAACCTTACGTCTTGATGACCATTGACTGCCTGAATAAATTCGGGATACAGGTCTTTCAATCTCGTGAAAAACTTGAGGCTGGCCGGCAAAAGTATCAGCCCGCCGAGTATGCTGTCGAGGGTGACTGGTCTTCGGCATCGTACTTTCTGGCGCTGGGGGCTACCTCGGGTGAGATAACAATAGGGAACTTAAATCCGCGTAGTTTGCAGGGCGATAAAATAATGCTAAACTTGCTGGGAGAAATGGGCGCCCGGGTGAGGGAGGATGGTAATAACGTGACCGTGAGCAAGACGCCGCTGCGGGCGGTAAAGGCTGACTTGTCCGAATGTATCGACCTGCTGCCGACTATGGCGGCCCTGGCGGCGGTTGCCGAAGGTGTCAGTGAATTTACCGGCATCAGGCGGGCACGCCTCAAGGAGTCTGACCGGGTAACGGCCATGAGCGAGGGTCTGTCCAGAATGGGGATAGAGACAACGGTAGCGGATGATACCATGACCATTACCGGCGGAATACCGCGCGGTACGGTTGTTGACAGCTACGGTGACCACCGGATTGCCATGGCGCTCAGCGTAATCGGTCTGGTCGCCGGTGAAACAGTAATTGATGGTGCCGAATGTGTCACCAAGACCTTCCCGGAGTTCTGGGATATAATAGGAACCATTGGCGCTGAGGTGAAGATAAATGGGCAATAGCCTGGGTAAGCTGTTTAGAATAACCAGCTTTGGTGAGAGCCACGGCAAATGTGTGGGGATTATCGTCGATGGCTGCCCCGCCGGTTTGCCTGTCACGGAGGTGGAGATTCAACAGGATTTAGCCAAGCGGTGGCCGGGCCGGGAGGCGGGCTCCACGGAGAGGTCTGAGCAGGACAGGGTTGAAATGCTCTCCGGCGTATATGAAGGACATACCACCGGCGCTCCCATCTGTATGCTGACCTGGAATACCGATGCTGATTCCGGGGATTACCGCAAGAACAGATTTTTACCCCGCCCCGGTCATGCTGACTATACTGCTTTTGTTAAGTACGGCGGCTTCAATGACCCCCGTGGCGGGGGGAGGTTCTCCGGTAGAATCACGGCCGCCTTTGTCATGGCGGGAGCGATTGCCAGGAAACTGCTTGGCTTGAGTGATATCGAGGTTATCGCGCACACCGTGGACATAGGTGGTGTCAAAGCTCAGCCGAAGGAGCTGGCTGAAATCAGGAAGAATGTTGAGCAAAACCCTCTCCGCTGCGCTGACCCTGAAGCCGCTGAAGAGATGCTGGCGCTGATTACCCGCGTCAGGGAAGAAAACGACAGTCTCGGCGGTGTTATTGAGGGTATTGCCCTCAATGTACCGGCCGGTCTGGGAGAGCCGGTCTTTGACAATCTTGACGGAGAGCTGGCTAAGGCACTGCTGGCCATTCCGGCGGTTAAAGGGGTTGAATTCGGCGCTGGTTTTACCGTGGCGGGGAAAAAGGGATCAGAGAATAATGACCCGTTTACTATTAATAAAGATGGTAAAGTGATTACGGTGACCAACAATTCCGGGGGCATTCTCGGCGGTTTAAGCAGTGGTATGCCGGTAGTGGCCAGGGTTGCCATCAAGCCGACGGCGTCTATCGCCAGAGAGCAGGCTACAGTTGACATGCAGAACATGGAAAAATCCAGCCTTTCCGTCCGGGGCAGGCACGATGTCTGCATCGTACCCCGCGCGGTAGTGGTGGTAGAAGCGATGATGGCAGTAACCATTTGCGACCTGTCGCTGAGGGCAGGACTATTACCGAGGGTGATTAAATGAATTTAAATGATCTAAGAAAGAAGATAGACGGGATAGATGCCAGGATAATCGGCCTGATTGGAGAGAGAATTCGCCTGGCTGAAGAGATCGGCAGGGGAAAGAAGGAAGAGAATAAGCTCATTGAAGATACTGCCCGGGAGCTGCAGGTGCTGGAAAAGGTTAGGGATATTGCCCACCAGCAAAATATCAGTCAGTATGATATCGAAAAAATCTATCAGCAGATAATCACTGCCTGCAAGCATGTTCAGGGAGTGATTGAGGTAGCCTTCCAGGGTGCAGCCGGGGCTTACAGTGAAGAGGCTGCCTATCGTTTCTTCGGTTCCGAAATCCATACCAAACCCTGTGAGAGCTTTGCCGATGTATTCAATCTGGTGGAAAGGGATGAAGTGCAGTTCGGGGTTGTCCCTATTGAAAACTCTCTGGAGGGCAGCATCAACCAGGTATATGACCTGCTGCTGGACTCGGCCCTCAGGGTATGTGGTGAGATAGAGCACCGTATAAGCCACTGCCTGATAGCCATGCCTGAATCCGGGCTGGATACCATAAAAAGGGTCTTTTCTCATCCGCAGGCACTGGCGCAGTGCCGCAGCTTCTTAAGGCGTTTGAACTATGAGATAATCCCCACCGATGATACGGCGGGGAGTGTCCGGATGATAAGGGAGAAGGGGGTGGCAGAGAACGCGGCTATCGCCGGCGCCCGGGCTGCTGAGATCTACGGGATGAAGGTGCTTACACAGGAGATAGAGGATAACCCGCACAATTTTACCCGGTTCTTCATTCTGTCCAGGGAGGATTCCCCGCCTGCGGCGGATGATAAGACCTCTATAGTTTTTTCCGTGAAAGACCGGCCGGGAGTGCTCTATGAAACCCTCTGTGAATTTGCCTCTCGTAATATAAGCCTGACCAAGCTGGAGTCCAGGCCGACGCGGCAGAAGCCGTGGGAGTACAATTTTTATCTGGATTTTGAGGGACATCGCCAGGAAAAGGCAGCCAGTGAGGCCCTGAAGAGCCTTGAAGAAAGAGTAATCTTCCTGAAAGTCCTGGGTTCATACCCTAAAGCTAGGCAGTCTGGCTAAGCCCCTGGAGTTTGATAAATTTAGAGTGATGTGATGAAGATAGCGATAATCGGTGGCTCGGGGAAGATGGGGCGGTGGTTTGTCGCCCGATTGTTACAGGACGGTAAAGAAGTGGTCATCACCGGCCGTAACCAGGAAAGGCTGCTTGAGGCGGGGCGGCAATTGGGTGTGGAGGTGGCCTCCAATATAGCTGCCGTCAACGGGGTTGACATAGTTCTGCTTTCGGTACCGATAGAGAGCTTTGAAGGTGTGGTAAAGGAGATAGGCCCCCATATCCAGCCCGGGCAGATGGTTATTGATATCACTTCCATAAAAACGCTTCCGGTGGATATGATGCACCGTTATATAGAGAAAGGCTCGGTACTGGGTGCCCATTCCTTGTTTGGCCCCGGTGCTCACAGCATGGTCAATCAGAATTTCATCCTGACGCCGACCAGTGAAGAGGAAAGGGAACTGTCAGCAAAGGTAAGTGGTTATCTGGAAAAGAAGGGGGCCAAAGTCAGCCTGATGACTCCTCAAGAGCATGATGAAATGATGACCGTCATTCTTGGCCTGTCCCACTTTATTGCTATTGTTTCTGCTGATACCTTGCTCAGCTGTGACGGGCTGAAGCGGATGACAGAAGTAGGTGGCATTACCTACAAGGTTTTGTTTACGCTGGTGGAAAGCGTTGTTTCCGAGGATCCGGGGCTTTATGCCTCCCTGCAAATGAATCTCCCCGGCCTGTCCAAGATAGAGAAGCTGTTTCAGGAAAAAGCACAAGCATGGGTCGGTCTGGTGGAAAGTAAAGACAGGCAGGAATTCGTCCGTCAGATGAAGGGGTTGCGCCAGAGACTGGAAGAGAGTGCTCCTGATTTTGGCCGGGCTTATGAGAATATGTATAAGCTCGTGGAGTTGCTGTGAGGATTATTTTACCTCGTAGGAGCTGAAGATAAAATCCAGGTCTTCCTGTAGAGCGGAAATCTTTTCCTGCGGGAAGAGCTTTTCATCGATATCAATCATCAGCTTGGTTTCACCCCGCACAGAGCCGATAATGTGGGCTCTCAGGCACTCTTTTACCGGGGTTCCACTCCCCGCAGTGAAGGTCAGGGTGCCGCGAGAGATGAATGAGGCCGACTGGTCAGGCAGGGTATATGTTTCCTGCTTTGCCTCACCCAGAATCACCCCTTGCTTCAGAGTGAAGTCCCTTATCTCCGAGTAGAGCAGCTCGGGGTTTACCTCCCGATAGGTTTTCCTGATTTGCATCTCGGTTTCCCTTTTCTCCTCTGGCTGTTGTTTATCAATCAGGATGGTTTTCAGGGCTGAGTGAGAACTTACATCTCTTTATTTAAGTTGGTCAGGAACTCTTCATTGGTCTTGGTTTTGCTCAGGCGCTCGATGACTCGATCCGTAGTGTCAACGAGGTTATTGGAGTCAGAGCCGATCATGGTCACCATCCGCCGCAGCAGCCATACTTGCTTCAAGGTGTCTTCATTGAGCAGCAATTCCTCTCGCCGGGTGGCACTGCGCTGAATGTCCATTGCCGGGAAGATGCGGCGCTCGGATAGACGGCGGTCAAGGTGGAGCTCCATGTTACCGGTGCCCTTGAACTCTTCGTAGATGAGGTCGTCCATGCGGCTGCCGGTTTCGACGAGGCAGGTGGCAATGATAGTCAGGCTACCACCTTCAGCGGTGTTGCGGGCGGCGCCGAAGAAGCGCTTGGCGGGGTGGAGGGCGGCGGGGTCGATACCTCCGGAGAGTGTGCGGCCGCTGGAGGGCATGGCCAGGTTGTAAGCACGGGTGAGGCGGGTAATACCATCGAGAAGGATGACCACATCCTTGCCGCTTTCAACGATGCGCTTGGCCCTTTCCAGTGCCAGCTCCGCAACGCGGGTCTGATTCTCTACCATCTCGTCGAAGGTGGCGGCTATTACCTCTCCCTTGACGGAGCGCTTCATATCGGTAACCTCTTCCGGGCGCTCACCGATAAGGCATACCATCAGGTGAATGTCGCTATAGTTGGTGGTGGCGGCGGTGGCGATCATTTTGAGCAGCATCGTCTTGCCGGCCTTGGGGGGTGAAACGATTAAGCCGCGCTGCCCCCGGCCGACAGGTGCGATGAGGTTCATCAGGCGGGTGGAAAGGTCACCCGGCGCGTGTTCCAGATTGATGATTCTGTCGGGGAAGGTGGGGGTCAGTGAGCCGAAGAAAGGCCTTTTCTTGGCAAGCTCGGGGTCAAGGTCGTTTATGGCTAGTACCTGTAACAGGCCATAGTATTTCTCATTGGCTTTGGGTGGTCTGCCCTGTCCGGAAACCATGTCGCCGTTACGCAGCCCAAAGCGGCGGATCTGTGAAGGTGAAATATAGACGTCGACCTGACTGGGGAGCAGCGTGTCCTGCCTGAGGAAGCCGTAGCCATCGCTCATAATCTCCAGAATGCCGCTACAGAAAACGTAGCCCTGTTGCTTGGCATCGGTCTGGAGTACGCGCATGATGATGTCTTGCTTCTTCAGACCGGTAAAGTCGTTGATACCCATTTCCTTAGCTATCTCGGTTAATTCATCTTTGGTCTTTTTTTCTAGTTCGTTAATTTCCATGGTCAGCCTCGCTCTCACCTCCTTTATCTACCAAGAAGGGAGGAATTTTTGACTTACTTCTTTTGTGAAACCTGCTGCCAGTCGGCCATAAAGCGGCGAATGCCGACATCGGTAAGGGGGTGCTGTATCATCTGCATCAGAACGCTGTGGGGAACAGTGGCGATATGCGCTCCCGCCTTGGCAGCCACCACGCAATGCAGCGGGTGACGGATACTGGCCGCGATTACCTTGGTCGGCAACTGGTAATGTTGGTATATCTCAACGATGTCTTTTACTATCTCCATACCGTCGTGGCCGGCATCGTCCAGACGGCCCACCAAGGCACTGACGTAAGCAGCACCGGCTCTGGCGGCGAGGATTGCCTGGTTAACCGAGAAACATAGCGTCATGTTGACGGCTATGTTCTCCTGGCTCAGGGCAGATGTTGCTTCCAGGCCGGCCGCGGTCACGGGTATCTTAATGGCTACATTCGGTGCCCAGGAGGCTTTAATTCGTGCCTCGGCTATCATTGCTGCCGTATCTTCAGCCAGCACCTCGGCAGAGACCGGCCCGCTGATTATGGAGCAAATAGTCTTAATCACCGTTTCATAATCACTTGTTGACTCCCTGGCTACCAGGGAGGGATTGGTGGTAACGCCGCTAACAATGCCCAGCCTGGCGGCCTGCCTGATTTGATCGATATTGGCTGTGTCTAAAAATATCTCCATTCTCGTCTCCTCTCCACCCATAATCAAGGAGAAAGTGGCAACGCTGTCTGTGCACCCTCACGGAGTACGTCCTTGGCGACGGCGATAAAATCACGGAACAGGGGGTGCGGGCGTGCCGGGCGTGAACCAAACTCAGGGTGGAATTGACAGCTTACCATCCAGGGGTGGTTGGCCAGCTCGCAGATTTCAACCAGCTTCTTATCCGGAGATAGCCCGCTGTATACCATGCCGGCCTCCTGTAAGCGGCGGCGGAATTCGTTATTGAATTCAAAGCGGTGCCGGTGCCGTTCCTGGACTACTTTCTGGCCGTAGGCACGGGCGGCGCGGCTACCGGCTAGAAGGTGGCAGGGGTAGTTGCCCAGGCGCATCGTCGCCCCCATGTCCTTCACGTTCTTTTGCTCCGGCAGGAGGTCGATAATCGGGTAGGAGGTGGATGGGTCAAACTCGGTGGAGTTCGGCTCCTGGGAGCCCATGACATAGCGGGCGAACTCGATTACCATCACCTGCATGCCCAGGCATAATCCGAGGTAGGGCACCTCATTTTCCCGGGCGTATTCAGCGGCCTTAATCATGCCTTCGATACCCCTTATGCCAAAACCGCCGGGCACAATAATACCCTGGGCAGAACGAAGCAGGGCATTACTGCCGTCTTTTCCCAGGTCTTCGGAATGGACCCAGAGCAGATTGACTTCTCTATCAAAATGCAGGGCGGCGTGGCCAAGAGCCTCACGAACTGAATAATAGGCATCGCTCAGCTCAACGTATTTGCCTACCAGGGCAATATTAACGGTATCACGGGGGTTTTTAATGCGTGTTACCATTTGACGCCATTTTCTGAGATTCAGCGGGCGCGCCTCAATACCAAGTTTGTCCACAATTAATTTGCCCAATCCGGTTTCTTCAAGTATCAAGGGTATCTCGTAGATTGTGTCCACGGTGGGCAGGGGAATAACCGCCTGTTTATCCACGTCACAGAAGAGGGATATTTTAGACCGTATCCCTTCGGTAATGGGCAGGTCACTGCGGCAGATGATAATATCGGGCTGGATACCAATGCGGCGCAGTTCATTAACGCTGTGCTGAGTGGGCTTGGTCTTTAGCTCCTGAGTTGAATTGAGGTAAGGGAGCAGGGTGACATGA
>CAYOKF010000068.1:0-7802 GCA_964404475.1 uncultured Dehalococcoidaceae bacterium
GGATATCATCGCCAAATATGTCGCTGAATTCAGCCAAGCGCAGAAGACAGGCATAACCGTTGATCTGTTGCAGGAAAACGGCTTCCTGGTACAGTAATCACCTGCCTGAAGAAGGAGCAGTCACTAATGGGAATAGTAAGTATCCGTGAAGCTATCAAGGACATCGGAGCAGGCAAATTTATCATCATCGTTGATGACGAGGATAGAGAGAACGAGGGCGATCTCACTATCGCCGCCGAGAAGGTTACCCCGGAAGCAATCAATTTCATGGCCAAACATGGGCGGGGGTTAATCTGCCTGCCGGTAATCGGCCAGCGGCTGGATGAGTTAAAGATACCGCTGATGGTGCAGGAGAATACCTCCAAATTTTCCACGGCCTTCACAATTTCTATTGAAGCCAAACACAGGACCAGCACCGGTATCTCCGCTGCCGACCGAGCTGAAACAATAAAAGCGGTCATTAACCCGGAGACCAAACCCGAGGACATTGTCCGGCCCGGTCACATGTTTCCGTTACGCGCCAAGGAAGGCGGCGTCCTGGCCAGGGCGGGACATACCGAGGCAATAGTCGATCTAGCCAGATTAGGCGGTCTTTACCCCGCCGGGGTAATCTGCGAGATTTTGAATGAAGACGGCACCATGGCCCGGCTACCTGAACTTGAAGTAATGTCCGCCAGGTTCGGCATCAATATAGTCACCATTACTGACCTTATTGCCTACCGCCACCACCACGAAAAATTAATCAGCCGGGTAGCGGAAGCCAAACTGCCCACACCCTACGGGGAGTTCACCATCACCGCCTATAAGAGCATTACCGACGCTGATGAACACCTGGCTCTGGTAATGGGAGACATCGCCACTGAAGAACCGGTACTGGTGCGGGTGCATAGCCAGTGCCTTACCGGTGAAGTCTTTAGCAGCCTTCGCTGTGATTGCGGCGAACAAATCACCATGGCCATGAAAAAGATAGCCGAGGAGGGACGCGGCGTTCTCCTCTACATGAGACAGGAAGGCCGGGGTATCGGTATCCACAACAAGATCAAGGCTTATGCCCTTCAGGATGAAGGACTGGATACTGTTGAAGCCAATCTATCTCTGGGCTTTGGTGCTGATTTGCGCGATTACGGCATCGGTGCGCAGATTCTGGCTGACCTCGGCTTGCGTGAAATCCGCCTGCTCACTAATAACCCTAAGAAGGTGATCGGCCTGGAAAGCTACGGGCTCAAGGTCGTGGAGATAGTCCCGATTGTTTGCTCACCTAATCCGTATAATTCCCATTACCTGGAAACAAAACAGAAGAAAATGGGCCATCTTCTGGAAGTACCCGAGGCCACTGAGAATTAGAAAATAAGGAGAATGCAATGGGTAAATCTTTTGAGGGTATGTTAGTCGGCAAAGGACTTAAGTTCGGCCTGGTTATATCCCGTTTCAATGAATTTTTCAGCAGAAAGTTGCTTGAGGGAGCTCAGGACGCCCTGCTCCGCCACGGAGTCAATGAAGATGACATAGAGACCGCCTGGGTACCCGGTTCTTTTGAAATCCCGCAGATTGCCCAGAAATTAGCCGGGTCCAAGAAATATGATGCTATCATCTGCCTCGGTGCCGTTGTCCGGGGAGCAACGCCGCACTTCGACTATATTGCCGCTGAGGTTACCAAAGGTATTGCCCAGGTAGGGCTGAACACCAGCCTGCCGGTGATTTACGGCATCATCACTGCCGACACCCTGGAACAGGCCATTGAACGTTCAGGCACCAAGGAAGGAAATAAAGGCTTTCAAGCCGCCATGAGCGCCATTGAAATGGCCAACCTGATGAAGTCTATAGGCTAATCATCAAAGAACAGAAGACGTCAGCCCCTTGCCATCTCCGTATCGGACAGCGCTTCCGCCACCATACAAGGCAAAGGGACTGAAAAGATACCGGCAGAAACATACTATAAGCTGTAGTTCAGTCAGTAACCTTGTATACTGTATCCCCTCTTCTCACCCGGTCACTGACCTTGATTCCCACCATATCCCCCGCTTTGGCTTCGCTAACATTAGCGTTGTCAATCTGCATTGAGTCAACAACCAGTTCCATATCGGTGGTATGCCCCTTGATCTGAATTTTGTCTCCCACCTTTAAGGTACCGATTAGCTCAATACCGGCCACCACCGGACGGGCAAAAAAGTCACTTATCGTACCAACCACTTCCTCTGGCATCCTTCCGCCTCCTTTCCGCTTAATAGTAACCGGCTAACGGCTTTATTGGTAGGATTATACCCCTCTGTTTTTGATAAATCAATATCAAACGAAGAAGTTATCAGCAACCGGCCAATCCGGTCCCGCGCTCAACTTTGACATACCACCACCATAGCCCTATAATGATTCTGACGTAATCTCATAAGGTGATAGCCTTGGTGAACCGAGACAAACCAGCTCCGGCTGATGAAGAACAAAAGCCGGAATTCGAGCAACTTGAAAAGCGCCTTGACATGTTCGACCAGCGCCTGGATAATATCGATTCGGTGGTTTCCGCAGTTGTGGAACGGGTGATGAAGCAACCGATTATCATTAACGTAACCTGCTCCAAATGCGGGCACAAAATGGAAATCAGCCTTGTCGGCACCGAGAAGCCAAAGGCATAATTCATGTGATACTGATGATGATATCTCTCATCTACTTGCCGTCAGGCTTCGTCCCGAAACCACACGTAACCAATATCTAATGATGGAGATAAATATGGCAACAGTAGCTAGAATCAACCAGACCAGATATAACGTCTTCCGCTGGAGGTACGAGCTAAGTATCCCCAACAAGTTAGCTCTGGCTATTGGCATAGCTTGCCTCACCGGTCTTGCCGCGCAGGTCAGAGTGCCCCTTCCCTGGAGTCCGGTGCCGGTAACGGGGCAAACCTTTGCCGTACTCCTCGCCGGCGTCCTGCTGGGCAGGTGGTGGGGAGGTATAAGCATGGCCATTTACGCCGGTCTGGGCATAGCCGGCGTTCCCTGGTTTACCGGCTGGGGCAGTGGCCTGGGTTACCTGGCCGGCCCTACCGGCGGCTATATTGCGGGTTTCATTCTGGCCGCCCTTTTCCTGGGGCACTTCACCGATAAATACATCAGGTCAAGAAGCTTCTTAAGTATGCTTGGGCTTATGCTTTCTGCAAATTTCATCCTTATCTATGTCCCCGGGCTCCTCCAGCTTGGACTCTGGCTCAATCTGGTGAAGGGGGAAGCAGCTAACCTGAGCAGCATCCTCTTAATGGGGGCTATTCCTTTCATCGCTGGCGATATTACCAAAGCAGTCCTGGCGGCTGCTATCGCCAGGGGCATTACCCCAAAAGCGGCCTATAACAATGAGGCCGATAAAGACAAACAGGCAAGATGATGTCTTCAACGGAGATAGCGCGGCATTTCCAATATTCAAGGAAGAGAATTAAGCAATGGCGGTAGATAAAGCGGAAAGTGAAAAACTGGAGATACTGCGTCACTCGGCGTCTCACGTCATGGCTGAGGCAGTTCTGTCCATCTTCCCTGACGCCAAGTTTGGCATCGGCCCGGCAATCGAAGACGGCTTTTACTATGACTTTAACTTGCCGCGCTCCCTGAGCCCCGATGACTTACCGGTTATCGAGGCTAAAATGGAGGAAATCATCGCTAATGACCTGCCCTTCACCAGGAGAGAGATAACCAGAGAGGAAGCCAGAGAAATATTTGCCGCCCAGCCCTATAAGCTGGAACTGATTGATGAAATCCCGGATGAAAAGGTCAGCATATATCAGCAGGGCAGCTTTATTGACCTGTGCCGGGGGCCGCATGTAAGCTCTACCGGCGAGATAACGGCTTTCAAGCTGATAAATATTGCCGGTGCTTACTGGCGGGGCGATGAGAAACGCCCCATGCTGCAAAGAATCTACGGAGTCGCTTTTGATACCAAAGAAGCCCTTGAAGGCCATCTAAAGAAACTTGATGAAGCCATCCGGCGCGACCACCGGAAACTAGGCAAGGAACTGGACCTGTTCAGCATTCATGAAGAAGCCGGTCCGGGGCTGGTTCACTGGCATCCCAAGGGAGCCACGATACGGCGCGTTATTGAGGAATTCTGGAAAGAAGAGCACCTCCGGCATGGCTATGACATCGTCTATACCCCGCACATCGGCAAGGTTGACATGTGGCAGACGAGCGGTCACTGGGAGTTCTACCGCGAGAGTATGTATAGCCCGATGGAGATTGACGAGCAGCAGTACGTAATCAAGCCGATGAACTGTATCGGCCATATCCACATCTACAAGACCAGGTTGCGCAGCTACCGTGAGCTGCCCCTGCGCTATGCCGAGCTGGGTACTGTTTACCGCTACGAGCGATCCGGCGTGCTGCACGGATTGGCGCGGGTCAGGGGATTTACTCAGGATGATGCCCACATCTTCTGCCGGTTCGACCAGTTAGAAGAGGAAGTCACCGGAGTTTTACGACTGACCCGTTTAATGATGGACACCTTTGGCTTCAACACGTATCAAGTGCGGCTGTCCACCCGCCCCGACAAATTCGCCGGTGACCCGCAGACCTGGGAAGAAGCCACCGAAATACTGCGCCAGGCCCTGGCCCGTTCCGGAATCGACTATGAAATCGACCCTGGGGAGGGTGTCTTCTACGGGCCTAAAATCGACACCAAGATTGAGGATGCCCTGGGAAGAGAATGGCAGGGACCTACCGTACAGGTAGATTTCAACCTGCCCCAGCGCTTCAATGTTACCTACATCGGTGAAGACGGCCATGAGCATCTGGTAGCTATGGTGCATCGCACCGTGCTGGGTAGTATGGAACGCTTCCTCGCCTCCCTGCTGGAACACTATGGAGGCGCCTTCCCGGTGTGGCTGGCGCCGGTTCAGGTAAAGATTATCCCCGTGGCAGACCGTCACCGCGACTACGCCCACAAGCTGAAAGACGAACTTAAAAATGAGGGGATACGGGTGGAAGTTGATGACCGATCGGAAAGGGTCAACCTGAAAATCAGGCAGGCACAGCTGGAGAAGGTACCCTATATGCTTGTTTTAGGTGATAAAGAGGTCACCGACAACACCGTTTCGATTCGCCTGCGCAGCGGTGAGCAGCTAAATAACCAGCCTCTGGCCAGCTTCAAAGAAAAGCTGGAAACCGCCGTCACCCGTAAGGTAAAAGATGTTACGGCATGACATGGACATATTCTGGAAGGCAAAATCGCGCCCAGATTTGATTCCAGCGAAAGAATGTGATATAGTTTTACATCGTAGGACATCCGTGCTCTGAGGAGGTAAACGAGGACATAAGTAGGCAACTGCGTGTCAACGACAGGATAATTGCCAAGGAAGTGCGCCTGGTGGGGGAAAAGGGGGAGCAGTTAGGTATTATGACCTTAGCTCAGGCACAGGAACTGGCCAGAAAACATGACATGGATCTGGTAGAAGTAGCTCCTACCGCATCACCTCCAGTATGTCGCCTTCTTGATTACGGCAAGTTTAAATACGAGCAAGCCAAGAAAGAACACGAAGCAAGAAAGAGCCAGAGAACTTCGTCGCTCAGAGAGATACGGTTGCGGCCCAAAATAGGCAGCCACGACTTTGACGCCAAAGTCCGGACAGCCCGGAAATTGCTGAGCAGTGGGGATAAGGTTAAAGTAACCATAATGTTCCGGGGACGTGAGATCACTCACCCTGAGCTTGGCTTTAAGTTATTACAGCGGGTGACGGAAACAGTGAGCGATGTTGCTACCATGGAGAGGCAACCGTTGATGGAAGGCAGGCGGATGAATATAATTCTGGTACCGTCCAGCCCGTCTGCCAAAGCAAAACAGGAAGTAAAGGAAACTCAGAATGCCCAAACTTAAGACTCATAAAGGCGCCAGAAGCCGTTTCCACGTTACCGGTAACGGCAAGATTTTGCGAACTAAGGGGCCCAAAAGCCACCTGCGCCGCAACAAAACCAAGCGGGTCAAACGGCTTTTTGATGAGAAAGTACCGATAAGTCCCAGCGACCGGATACGCATTAAGAGACTAACACCATACGGGACCGGCTAGACAGGAGGATTGGTCTTTTGCCAAGAATAAAGAGAGGAATTACCACCCACCGCCGCCACAAGAAGATACTATCCATGACCAAGGGGCACCGGGGCACCAAACATTCCCTGTACCGCCGGGCCAATGAGTCAATGCTGAAATCCTTGAGTTATGCTTACCAGCACCGCCGCGAGCGGAAGGGTGACATGAGGCGACTCTGGATTTTACGAATAAACGCCGCCAGCCGGGCACATGGACTAACTTATAGTCAGTTTATCACCGGTTTGAAGAGGGCCGGTGTTGACATCAACCGCAAGATACTGGCGGAGATGGCAGTCAGGGAACCGGAAGCCCTGACTAACCTGATAACCGTAGCTAAAGAAAACGTCCCAGGCTAAGTGAGAGATACCGTTAAACCCCGATACCGGTTTTCCCCTTCCCCTGACCAATAATGGGGAATTCTTTTTGAGAACGCTGAAGATTAACCACCCGTACCAAAGGCAGCGACATGCAGGAGCAACTTCAAGAACTGGAGTCAAAGGCACTACAGGATTTACAGGGTATTGACCGGATCAATGAGCTGGATTCCTGGCGGGTCAAGTACCTGGGCAAAAAAGGTGCCCTGACCACAATTCTACGCAGTCTGGCATCTTTACCTCTGGAAGAGAGAAAGAGCACCGGCAGCCGCGCCAATCAGGTTAAGGTTCTTCTGGAAGACAAACTGAGAGAGGCAGAGCAATCCCTGCGGGAAACACAGCTGGCTGCCGATACCAGGAAAGAAACGGTTGATATTACCCTTCCCGGCCACGCCTACCCATGTGGTCACCTACACCCGCTTACACAGACAATCAATGAAATGTGTGATATCTTCATCTCCATGGGCTTTGATATTGCCAACGGGCCGGATGTGGAATGGGATTGTTACAACTTTGAGGCGCTGAACATACCCGCCGAGCACCCATCACGTGATACCATGTCCACATCCTGGATTGACTATCAGGACGACAGCGGTGACATGACGATGCTGCTGCGCACGCACACCACCTCCGTCACGGCGCGGACTCTGGAGAGCATGTCACCGCCGATAAGAATAATCGAGCCGGGCAAGGTTTACCGCTATGAGGCCAGTGACGCCACCCACGTTCCCATGTTCCACCAGATTGATGGCATTGCCGTGGATAGAGGCATCACCATGGCTGACCTCAAGGGAACACTGTATGAATTTGCCCGCCGTTTCTTCGGCGAGGATAGAAAAGTGCGTTTCCGCTGTGATTACTTCCCCTTTGTTGAACCGGGAGTGGAGATGGCTATTGAATGCCTGGCCTGCCGCGGCCGCGGCTGCCGTCTCTGCGGCAATACCGGCTGGATTGAAGTACTGGGGGCGGGGATGACCCATCCTAAAGTACTGGAACGCGGCGGCATTGACCCCAAGATATACGGCAGCTTTGCCTTCGGCATCGGCATTGACCGGCTGCCGATGCTCCGCTACGGGATCGACGATGTTAGACTATTTTACAGCAATGACCTCAGGTTTCTGAGGCAGTTTTAGGTTTGCGAAATGAAGGTTCCACTAAGCTGGCTAAAAGAATATACGGATGTAACGCTGCCCCCGGAAGCGATAGCCGAAAAACTGACCATGGCCGGCAGCGAGGTCAAGGGAATACAGGTCATCGGCGGCAACTGGGAGAACATCATCATCGGTCAGATAACGGCGGTTAACCCCCACCCCAACGCCGACCGCCACCGCCTGACCACGGTGGACCTTGGTACTGAACAGGAGACCGTAGTC
>CAYOKF010000069.1:0-7760 GCA_964404475.1 uncultured Dehalococcoidaceae bacterium
ACCGGTATCTACTCAAAGATAAGGCATCCGATGTATCTAGGGTTCATAATATGGATTATCGGCTTTCCCATATTTACGACAGCAGCTTTTACACTCGCCTCCGCGATTATCTGGGTACCGCAGCTTTTATATTGGAGAAACTCAGAAGAAAGACGACTGGTGAAGAAGTACCGGGAATACGCGGAATATAAGAAGCGGACTTGGTTCTAAGCGAGCGTGTCCGTTTTTTTCTTACTCTGGGAATTATGTCTCGTACACCTGTAGCTAATAAAACTATATGGATTTCCTACCCTGGGCAGTCCGGCCATCAGTTCCGATTATTCAGCACGCCCGGATTTCCATTAATGTCTTAGACTGGCTGTAAGCATAAGTACCACTTCCCGGTGTGTTTTGGTTATTACACTACGCCTTGCTTTGCGTCTCAAGGATATTTGGGCTACAATTAGCCAGTGAGCAGCCCGCCTGAGGAGAGGACAGACGCCTAATGTTAGCCAAAGTAAGAAGCTGTGCCATTATCGGACTGGAAGGGGCGATTGTTGAGGTTGAGGTAGATATTTCGAGTGGGCTACCGTCTTTTACCATTGTCGGTTTGCCCGATGCCGCCGTTCAGGAAGCGAAAGAGCGGGTGCGCAGTGCCATCAGGAACTCGGGCTGCACCTTTCCCATGAAGCGCATTGTGGTTAATCTGGCTCCGGCCGATATCAAGAAGGCGGGGCCGTCATATGATTTGCCGATTGCGGTGGGTATCCTGCTCAGCTCGGAGCAGGTCTCCGCTGAAGTTGCCCAGGTTCTCCTTCTCGGTGAGCTGTCTCTTGATGGGAATGTACGCCATACCAATGGGGTCTTGCCCATGGTGGCTCAGGCCCATGATGAGGGTATACCAACAGTAATTGTGCCGGCGGCTGATGCCAGAGAGGCATCTTTAATCGAGGGTGTTAAGATTATCCCGGTGGCTTCACTTTCCCAGCTGGTTGGCTATCTGCGCGGTGAAATAGCCATTGCTGAGTATAAGGCAGACGAAACCCGGGAGGATTCTCCGTCTCCTTCCCCGGTTACTGACCTGGCTCACATCAAGGGGCAGGAGCATGTCAAGCGGGCGCTGGAGGTGGCGGCTGCCGGCGGTCACAACCTGATAATGTGCGGCCCTCCGGGCAGCGGTAAAACCTTGCTGGCGAGGGCACTTCCCTCAATACTGCCGCCGATGACCACCGCCGAGGCTCTGGCAGTTACCAAGATTTACAGTGTCAGCGGTCTGTTGCCTTCAGATACAGCCCTGGTCAGGCAGAGGCCCTTCCGTGCCCCGCACTATACCATTTCCCACGCCGGGCTGGTAGGGGGTGGACACTGGCCCAAACCGGGTGAAATAAGCCTTAGCCACCGTGGCGTCCTCTTTCTTGATGAGCTACCGGAGTTCGGTCATTCTCTGCTTGAGGTACTGCGCCAACCTCTTGAGGACAAGGTGGTGGCGATTAGCCGCGCTCAGGGGAGGGTTACCTTCCCGGCTAACTTTATGCTGGTGGGGGCGATGAATCCCTGTCCCTGTGGTTACTACGGGGATGCTTTCCGGCAGTGTACCTGCCCTCCCAGTCTGGTCTCCCGTTACCAGCGGCGTATCAGCGGCCCCTTTATTGATCGCGTTGACATTTTTGTTGAGGTACCCCATATCGATTATGAAAAGTTGGCGGATGGCCGGTTAGGTGAGCCTTCGGCCAGTGTACAGGAGCGGGTTGTTGCTACCCGCGCTTCGCAGCAGAAGCGCTTTGACGGGACGGGATTGACCACCAATGCCGAGATGATGCCGGGCGAGATAAGAGAGTTCTGCCAGCTGGAGGAATCGGCACAGAGTCTGCTCAAAGCAGCGATGAAGCAACTTTACCTGTCTGCCAGGGCCTTCCACCGCATTATCAAGCTGGCCCGCACTATCGCTGACCTGGAAGATTCTGGTATAATTAAGGCTAACCATATCGCTGAGGCAATACAGTACCGGCCGAGACGAGCAGTATGAACGGTGATTTTAAAAGGCAGCCGGACCTTTTCGGCTGGTAGACGGAGGGAGCAGAGATGAAATTCATTAACCGGAACAAAAAGTGGCTACAGCCTTTGCTTATCATTGCTGTGCTGGCGGTTTTAATGGTAACGGTGAGTGGGTGTGAGGAATACGGGTTTCCAGCTGCCCCTGCCGAAGAAGTGCCAGAGGAAGTAACACCATTACCGACCGAGATTCGTACCAGGGACGGAGCCATTCTGGCGGTTTATGAGCATCTCCTGGGAAGTGCGGAAAGTCATCAAGCAAAAAAATATCTCGCTGATTTCTACACAGTTTGTGATAACTGGAGTGCTGAGTCAGAGTTTTTCAAAGACGGCTCTGGGGTATGGCATATCGTGGTCGACATGACCGCGATCGAGGAATGGGGCTGGCAGACTCACTGGCAGCAGGCCAGCTGGTTTGTCTTCATGGACGGGAAGGTAATGCCTTCCACCCATCTTAATGCTAATGCCCTCCGGATAGAAGCAGACCTGCAGGAGCTAAGCCCAGAGACCGAGCCTGAGCCCGAGTAAACTTTACACGGCTCTAGGCAAGCAGCCAGAAAATAAGCCCTACCACCAGTAAGAGCAGTCCGATGGCAATGGCTATCCAGCCGCCTATTTTGGAGGCACCGGGCTGAGGGCGTGGTGGCCAGTGGTCAACGAATTCCCTGAGGTCATTGGTGCGAGTGGCTATGGCATCAAAGTAGTTTCTTTCTTCGTGTTTACCCCAGAGATACGCCACTATACCAAGAATCAGGAATAGCCCCCCCACGCCCATCAGTATAAAGTAATCACCACTCGGCATATCCCGCTTTTCTCCTTTACCGGGAGTGCTTTACGTGATAGCAATATGCCACCTCATTCTAGCCTAAAGCGGGGAAATTTGCTACTGAATCTCAGCGGTGGCACCGGCTGCTTCCAGCTTCTGCTTGGCTGCCGCGGCATCTTCCTTATTAACCCCTTCTCTGACCGGTTGGGGAGCACCTTCTACCAGGTCTTTGGACTCTTTCAGCCCCAGGGTGGTTAACTCACGTACCGCCTTAATCACATTTATCTTGTTAGCGCCAACTTCCTTGAGAATTACGGTAAACTCTGTCTGCTCCTCAGCTTCTGCGGCGGGCGCGGCGGCTGCTGACACTGGTCCGGCAGCTACTGCCACCGGAGCGGCTGCGCTAACGCCAAACTCAGCTTCTAAAGCCTTGACCAATTCTGATAGCTCAATCACAGTCATGGTCTTAATGGCCGCTATTATCTCTTCGCTTGAGGCTGATAACTTGGCTCTGTCTGCCTTGGCGGTGGTATCCGCCTTTGCCGCGGACTTCTCAGCCTTTTTTTCTGCCTTAGCCGGTGCTGCTGGTTCCTCGGCAGGTGCCGTTGCCTCGGTTGGAACGGCCGGTTCCTCGGCGGCTTTCCCGGTTTCCGTGGTTACCTCCGGCTCATCAGCGGGTTTCTCCGCCTCAGGCTGCTTGACTGCCTCTTCCTCCGCAGTCGTTTCCGCTACCTGTTCCTGTCCGGTAGTTGCTTCTTCCGTCATTTTTATCCTCCCTCCAATTGTGTGATTCTTGCCTGTATTACTCCCATCACCCCGCGGATGGAACCTGCCAGAACATTGACCAGACCGGTAACAGGGCTGTTTATTCCGGCAATAATCTGGCTGATTAATACCTCTTTTGGTGGCAGGGTAGCCAGGGACTCTATATCTTTGGCCGTCAATAGCCGCGCACCTAAAAAGCCTCCTTTAACGCTCATAGTTGGCTTTGATGTACGGATAAAGTCGGCCAGGACTTTGGCAGTTTCGGTGACTTCGCCGGAGCCGAAGGCGATAGCTACAGGACCCTGAAAAGAACTGCTCAGGTCATCCCGGTTGGCTCTTTCCGCAGCAAAGCGGGCCAGGGTATTTTTTACCACTCGGTATTCAATGTTGACCTCATTCAGTTTACGGCGCAAGCCATTTATCTCACCGGCGGTCAGTCCCCGGTAGTCAGTCAGAATGGCATACTCGGACCGGGTAAAAACTTCCTGTAACTGATCTATAATTTGTGCCTTCTTTTCTTGCGGCATATTTCAGTACCTCCTCCTACTCCCGGGTGAGTAAAAAAACAAGTCCTTGTGCATGCACAAGGACTGCTAAAACCACAGACTGTGGAGTTAAACTTTCCTCGGCAGGCACATATTAAGCCTTTTACGGCACCCGCTGTCTTCGGATATTACTTGGTTTATTCTAACACACTTCTATTTGTTGGTAAAGGTGTTTAATTGGAGCTCAAGGCGAGGGTGGGGGTCAGGTCAAGCCTGATGCCAGGCCCCATGGTGGTGGTCAGAAAGGCACTCCTGACATACTGGCCTTTAGCACCGCTGGGCTTGGCTTTGACCACTGCTTCCACTACCGCTGCCAGGTTGCCCATTAGCTTCGAGTCTTCAAAACTGACCTTGCCCAGGACAACGTGGATAATGGCGGTTCTATCCAGCTTAAACTCCACACGCCCCTTGCGGGCATCCTCGATCACCCTGGGCAGATTTTCCATATTGACTACCGTTCCGGATTTCGGGTTTGGCATTAATCCTCGTCTACCCAGAATTTTACCAAGCTTACCCACCTTGCCCATCATCTCTGGAGTAGCAATCGCTGTGTCGAATTCCAGCCAGCCTTCTTCAATCTTCTTGATTAGCTCGTCGCCGCCGGCATAATCAGCTCCGGCAGTTTCAGCGATTTTTTCCGCTTCGCCCTGGGCAAAAACAAGTACACGTACGCTTTTGCCCAGACCGTTGGGTAGCAGGGCTACCCCCCGCACCTGCTGGGTGGCGTTTCTGGGATCGAGTCCCATGCGAAGGTGGAGTTCCACCGTCTCATCAAAATTGGCATGCGCTGTGCTTTTGGCCAGCTCAATAGCCTCCTGAGGCGGATACTCCTTAGTCCGCTCAATCATTGTGGCGGCTTCTTTATATTTTTTACTGTGTCTTGTCATTCTACTCCACCTTGATGCCCATACTTTGCGCTGTGCCTTTGATGATTTTCTCGGCAGCTTCAATGCTATTTGCGTTCAGGTCCTTAGCCTTAATTTCCGCTATTTCCCGGATTTTCTCCATGGGTATTTTACCGGCCTCCTCATGCCCTGCCGTGCCGCTCCCCTTTTCTATACCCAGCGCTTTTTTCAGTAGATCCGTAGCGGGGGGTGTTTTGGTAATAAAGGTAAAGGAGCGGTCCTCAAATACAGTAATTTCCACGGGTATGATTGAGCCGGCCTGACCTGAAGTGCGGTCATTGTAATCCTTACAGAAAGCCATGATATTAACACCATGCTGCCCCAACGCGGGGCCAACCGGCGGCGCCGGGTTTGCCTGTCCGGCTGGAATCTGTAGTTTAATAATCGCTCTAATTTTTTTTGCCATACTGCCTCCTCAAGGAGGTTAGAGTTTTTCTACCTGCAAGAAGTCCAGCTCTACGGTTGTTTCCTTGCCAAAAAGGGATAGAAGTGCCTTAACCTTGCCTTTTTCCATATTTATTTCATCTACCACGCCCACAAAATCAATAAACGGCCCGTCAGTTACCCGTACACTTTGTCCTTTGCGAAAGCCAATCTTAACCCGGGGCGTTTCTGCTTCCATCTGTTTTAGAATCTCGCTGATCTCGCTTTGCTCCAGTGGCGTGGGTTTACCACCGCTGCCGGCAAAGCCAGTAACGCCGGGAGTGTTTCTTACCAGGCTCCAGCTCTGGTCAGTCATTATCATTTCAATCAGGACATAACCGGGCAGTATCTTCTTGGTTACGGTTCGTCGTCGCCCGCTCCTCACCTCGATTTCATCCTCGGTGGGGATAACTACCTGAAAGACCTCGTTTTCCGCGTCCATGAATTTTAGGCGCTGCTCCAGGTTCTTCTTAACACGTTCTTCCTGGCCCGAGTAAGTATGTATTACATACCAGTTTTTTTTGTCTTCTGTCACCGGTTCCTCACTGCTTGCGTTCCGGGGAAATTAGATAGCCCATCTGCATATTATACGGGTTACATTATAACCAGGGGATAGTCCGCCTTACTGCCCCAGTAGAATCCTGTCAACAAGAGCGGTAAAACCATAGTCAAGTGCTCCCAAGATAATACCGGCAATGCCAGCGACAACCAGCACCAGAACTGTCAGGTAGGCCGCCTCTCGCCTGGTGAGCCAGACCACCTTTTTCAGTTCATTGATAATCTCGCCGACATACCTAAAGAGCCTGGGCCCACTTTTTTTATTTGCTGTTTGACGTGTCATTGCCAGAATACCCCCACACCCTTCCGTAGCATCGTGCTACTTAGCCTCTCGATGCAACCTGTGACTACGACAGCGGGGGCAGTATTTGTTTAATTCCAGCCTCTGGGTGTCATTCTTTCTATTTTTAGTAGTGGCATAATTCCTCTCCCTGCACTCAGTACAGGTAAGATAAATAATGCCTCTTGCTTCCGCTTTTTTTGCCATTGTTTATTCCACGATTTTAGTAAATGTGCCGGCCCCTACCGTTCTGCCTCCTTCACGAATTGCAAAACGCAAACCCTGTTCTAGAGCTACCGGATAAAGAAGTTTAATTACCATGTTTATATTGTCACCGGGCATGACCATCTCAACCCCCTGCGGCAACTCAATGGAACCGGTGACGTCAGAGGTTCTGATATAGAACTGGGGTTTATATCCGTTAAAGAAGGGGGTATGCCGGCCTCCTTCGTCTTTGCCCAGAACGTACACTTCGGCCTCAGCGTGGGTATGGGGTTTAATCGTGCCAGGGGCAGCCAGCACCTGGCCCCGCTCGATATCCTCTCGCTCGACACCCCGTAGAAGGGCGCCGACGGCATCGCCGGCTTCGGCTTCATCCAGGGACTTGTGGAACATTTCCAGACCGGTGACCACCACTTTGCGTGGCTCATGATGCAGGCCGACCAGTTCAACTTCCTGCCCGACCTTGATTGTGCCCCGCTCAACTCTGCCAGTGGGTACGGTGCCCCGCCCTTTAATGCTGAAGACATCTTCGATAGACATCAGGAATGGCTGGTCTTTGGGGCGTTCCGGCAGCGGAATATAATCATCTACGGCTTCCATCAGTTTCAGAATGCCACCGCACCACGGACATTCCTGTTTGCCACAGCCACATTCCAGAGCTTTGAGAGCACTTACTCTTACTATCGGTATCTCATCACCGGGGAATTCATATTTACTGAGCAGTTCTCTTACTTCCATTTCCACCAGGTCAAGCAGCTCTTCATCTTCCATCATGTCCACTTTGTTGAGGGCGACAACAATACTGGGAACCTGCACCTGGCGTGCCAGTAGGATATGCTCTCTCGTCTGTGGCATGGGGCCATCAGGAGCACTTACTACCAGTATCGTGCCGTCCATTTGAGCCGCGCCGGTGATCATATTCTTGATATAGTCAGCATGCCCCGGGCAGTCGATGTGAGCGTAGTGCCGCTTTTCCGTCTCATATTCAATGTGAGCAATGGCAATGGTCAAGCCGCGTGCCTTTTCCTCCGGCGCATTGTCAATGCTCTCAAAAGAGCGAAAGGCGCCGCCATAAGCCTTGGACAGCACAAATGTTATCGCTGAGGTTAGAGTTGTTTTTCCGTGATCAACATGACCGATAGTCCCCACGTTTACATGCGGTTTGGTGCGATCAAATTTCTGCTTTGCCATTTCAACCTCCGTTTCTTTCCGAGCCCACAACCAGATTCGAACTGGTGACCCCGTTCTTACCAAGAACGTGCTCT